>NZ_WWIA01000431.1 GCF_009870065.1 Streptomyces sp. SID5785
GGCGGCACAGGAGGAGCACGGTGCCGGTGACGAGGGCGGCGGCGCCGAGGGCGAGGAAGTAGCCGGCCCCGGGGACCGTGTCGCCGGAGACCTTGAGGGCGTTGCCGCCGATCCCGCCGCCGAGGGCGCCGGAGAGCCAGAAGAGGGCGACGGTGCGGCTGACGAAGCCGGGCGGGGCGATGGCGGTGGCGGCGCTCATGCCGACGGGCCCGAAGGAGACTTCGCCGGCCGCGAGGAGCAGGAAGGCGAGGACGAGCCAGAGCGGGGAGACGCGGGTGTCGTCGCCGGCCCGGGTCGCGGCCAGGGCCATGACGAGGTAGGCGGCGGCGACGGCGGCCATGCCGGTGGCGTACTTGACGGCGGTGGGCATGCGGTCGCCCGCCCGGGTCCACACGGAGGCGAGCAGCGGGGCCAGGAGCAGGACGAACAGCGGGATCGCGGACTGGAACCAGCTGGCCGGGACGGTGTGGCCGAGGATCTCGCGGTCGGTGGCGTGCTTGGCGAAGATCGCGAAGGCGGAGCCGCCCTGGAGGAACAGCGCCCAGAAGACGGCGGAGGCGAGGAAGAGGGCGATGTAGGCGCGGATGCGGACGCGTTCGGCGGCGGTCAGCAGGGGGTTGCGGAGCATGCGCCAGAAGCAGACGACCGGGGACACGACGCAGAGCAGGCCGATGAGGGCCATGAGGTGGGCGATGCGGAAGGTGCCGGCGGCCGCGTCGGCTCCGTAGCCGACGACGGCGACGGCGGAGGCGGCCAGGGTGAGCCGCAGGACGCGGGTGCGCTCGGGGCGTGGTGCGGGGTGCTGCGGGGGGCCGCCGGCGGTGCCGAAGTGGCGTTGTCCGCGGACGTACTGGAGGAGGCCTGCGGCCATGCCGAGGGCGGCGGCGCCGAATCCGAGGTGCCAGTTGACGCCCTCGCCGAGGACGCCGACGACGACGGGCGCGAGCAGGGCGCTGACCTGGACGCTCATGTAGAAGACGGCGAAGCCCTCGTCGCGGGCGGCGCGGTCCTCGCGGTCGTAGAACTCGCTGAGGAGTCCGGCCATGTTGGGTTTGAGGAGGCCGGTGCCGCAGGCGATGAGGAGGAGGCCGGGGTAGAGCAGGCCGGTGACGGGCACGGCCATGGCGGCGTGTCCGAGGGCGATGAGGATTCCGCCGTGCAGGACGGCGCGGCGGGCGCCGAGGACGCGGTCGCCGAGCCAGCCGCCGGGGACGGAGGTGAGGAACACGGCGGCCATGTACAGCCCGTAGAGGAGGGCGGCGTCGCCGGAGGTCATGCCGAGTCCGCCGTCGGCGCGGTCCTCGGTCAGGTAGAGGACGAGGATGGCGGTCATCCCGTAGAAGCTGAAGCGCTCCCACACGTCGGTGCCGAAGAGGGTGGTGAACCAGCGGGGGCGGCGCCATCGGCCGGTGCGGGGCGGGCGTCCGGGGTCCGGGGCGGCGGCGGGGCCGGGTGCGGTCACGGGCTGTTCGTGCGGGGCTGTCATGGCTCCTCCTCCGGGCCGGCGGGGGGACGTCGCGCGGCGCCCGGCCGGGGGAGTGCCGGGCGCCGCGGGTGGAGGGGAACGGCCGGACCGCGGTGCCGCGGGCCGGCCTGGGGCCGGGCGCGTCGCCGGGTGCGGTCCGGGGTCCGGAGCCCTCACCGCCGGCGCCGTTCCTCTCACGTCCTCAGGGAACCCGGTGGTCCTCGAGGGCCGGTCGGGATGTGGTCGGCCGTGGGGACGGGCGGAGCCCGGACGCCGTCGGGGGCGTCCGGGCTCCGGTGGGGCGGCGGCCGGGGAGGTGGCCGCCGTGGGTCAGTCGTCGTGCTTCTCGAGTTCGACCTTGGGCAGGACCCGGTCGAGGCCGGCGGGGATCCACCAGGCGCGGCGGCCCATGAGCTGGAGTGCGGCCGGGACGATGAGGCAGCGGATCACGACGGCGTCGACGAAGACGGCGACGGCCATGCCGAAGCCGAACTGCTGGAGCATCCGGTCGCCGCCGAGGATGAAGGAGCCGAAGACGGCGACCATGATGGCGCCGGCGGCGAGGACGACGGAGCCGGTGTGGGCGAGGCCCTCGCGGATGGCGAGGGAGGCGTCCTGCGTGCGGTTCCACTCCTCCCTGATGCGGGAGACGAGGAAGATCTCGTAGTCCATGGAGAGGCCGAAGACGATCGCGAAGATCATGATCGGGAGGTAGGCCTCGATGGGTCCTGGCTCGAGTCCGAACATGCCCTTCTGGAAGACCAGGGTCATGGCGCCGAGGGCCGCTCCGATGCTGAGCAGGTTGAGCAGGGCGGCCTTGAGCGGGACGAGGAGCGAGCGGAAGACGAGGACGAGGAGGAGCAGGGAGACGCCGACGACGATCGCGATGAAGACGGGCATGCGGTCGGAGACGGTGTCGGCGTAGTCGATGACGGCGGTGGTGGAGCCGCCCACGAGGTAGTCGGTGCCGGTCTCCTGACCGAGTTTCACGAGGACGTCGTCGCGCAGGGTGTGGACGAGTTCGGTGGTGCGCTCGTCCTGGGGCGAGGTGTCGGGGAAGGCGATGACGGTGAGCGCCTTGCCGTCCTCGGAGGGGATGGGCGGGGTCGCGGCGGCGATGCCGTCGGTGCGGCCGAGCTCCGCGGTGAGGGCGGTGCCGGCCTTGCCGCTGCCTTCGGCGACGACGATGAGGGGGCCGTTGAAGCCCGGTCCGAAGCCCTGGGCGAGCAGGTCGTAGGCCTTGCGGCTGGTGGTCTTGGCGGGGTCGTTGCCCGCGTCGGCGAAGCCGAGCCGCAGGTCGAGCGCGGGGACGGCGAGGGCGCCGAGGGCGACGACGGCGAGCAGCAGGGAGGCGAGCGGCCGGCGCTGGACGAGTCCGGCCCAGCGGCGCCAGCGGGCGCCGCCCTCGACGGACTTGCCCTTCTCCGCGCGGCGGGCGGCCTTGGCGGTGAACTGCCGGGCGAAGCGCTTGCCGAAGAGGGCGAGCAGCGCGGGCAGCAGGGTGAGCGAGGCGATCATGGTCACGAGGACGGTGAGCGCGACGGCGACGGCGGTGCCCTGCAGGGAGCCGAGGCCGAGGGCGACCAGGCCGAGGAGGGCGATGATGACGGTGCAGCCGGCGAAGAACACGGTGCGTCCGGCGGTTTCGAGGGCGCGCCGGCCGGCTTCCTCGGGTGGTGCGCCGCGGACGAGTTCGGCCCGGTAGCGGGCGAAGATCAGCAGGGCGTAGTCGATGCCGACGCCGAGGCCGACGAGCATCATGATGTACGGCGTGTAGCTGGCGATGGTGAAGACGTGCGACAGCAGGATGATCGCGCCGAGGGTGCTGCTGACGGCGAACAGGGCGGTGATGACGGGCAGTCCGGCGGCGATGACGGTGCCGAACATGAGGCCGAGGACGACGAGGGCGACGAGCATGCCGATGCCTTCGGCGGCTCCGCCCTCGGCTTCGGCGAGTTTGCGGGCGGCGTCGCCGCCGAGTTCCACGTCGAGGGCGTCGGTGCGGGCCCCGCGTGCCGTGTCGTAGATCTTCTGGGTGTCTTCCTTGGCCATGTCCTCGGACTTGCCGTGCAGGACGACGGTGGCGTAGCCGACGGTGCCGTCCCGGGAGACGGCCTGCTGGTCCTCGTAGGGGCTGCGCACCTGGGCGACCTGGGGGAGGTCGCCGACCTTGCCGAGCATCGCGGTGACGGCGCGGCGGGTGCCCGCGTCGTCGAGTCCCTGGCGGTCGTGCAGGACGATCTGCAGGGAGTCGCCGGCTTCGGCGGAGCCGTGCTGCTCCATGGTCTCGAGTGCCTGCTGGGTCTCGGTGCCGGGCAGCGAGAAGTCGTCGTGGTAGGCGTCCGAGACGGCGGAGGCGCCGGTCCACACTCCGAGGAGCACCACGATCCACAGGACGAGGGCGGTCCAGCGGTGGCGCTGGGCGAATCCCGCGGTGCGCGTGAGGATCGGGCGTCGGCGTGGGGGCGGCGACGGGGTGGGGGAATCACTCCGGACCGGGCTTGTGGTCACCATGCTCTCCTAATCAAGACAGTCCGCCCAGAGATGCCACAGGGGCGTCGGGGATCACTGGAACCGCGGTGGAGCCCCGGGGCGTTGTGCCGGGGTCAGGCGTCCGTGGTCCGGTGCGGGCGGGACAGGTGCAGCACCCGCGCCACCCGCTCGCCGTTCTTCGGCTGCGGGGGTTCGCTCGTGGCGTGCAGGAGCGTGCGCCGGGTGAGGGTCATCGTGTGCGGGTCGAGGTCGACGATGTGGGAGTGGACGGACGGGTCGGCCAGGGCGCTGTGGTGGCGTTCCGTCTCTTCGGCGGCGGTGCGCCGCAGGTCGGTGGGGTCGCCGAGCGGAAGGCTCTCGCTGACGAGGAGTCCGGCCGGTCCGGTGCCGATGCGGCAGTGCAGGACGGTGCCGGTGCGGACGGGTACGGGTCCGAACGCGGCGCAGAGTCCGGCGTATTCGGGGCCGGTCAGGAAGCGCCGGAACTCGTCGGTGTGTTCCCAGACGTAGAACGGGGCGTAGCTGTTGTGGCCGGTGTCGGTCACGTGGGTGGCGCAGAACGCTTTGAGGAGGAGTCCGGCCCGGCTGTCCCAGGGGCCCGACCGGTCGGCCACCCTGCGGGTGACGACGTCCATGTCGTAGTCGGCGGGCAGGACGATCGAGTAGTGGGCGGTCAGCACGCGCACGTCACCTCTTCCGGTCTCCGGTTCGCGGGGCCGGCGCGGGAGGCGGCCGGCGGTCGCAGGGTGCCGGGGTGCGGTGGAGCGGTGCTGGTGCGGTGGCGGTGGCCGGGGCCGGTGCGGGCCCGGTGGGTCAGGCCTGTGCCTGGAGGCGCAGCGTCTCGGTGTGGAAGATCTCGTTGCTCCGGTTGGTCACGTCGAGCAGGAGCTGCTGCTGCTCGGTGGTGAGTTCGGCGAGGAGTTTGCCGAGGGCGGAGCGGAAGTCGGCGAAGGCGGTCTCGACGCGTTCGGTGAAGGCTTCCGGGACGGTCTCGACGATGACCCGGCGGCGGTCCTCGGGGTCGGGTCTGCGCTGGACGAAGCCGGCTTTCTGGAGCCGGTCGACGACGGTGGTGATGGCGCCGCCGCGGCTGAGGCCGGCGCGCTCGGCGAGCCTGCCGGGGGTCATGGGGCCTTCGAGGTCGAGCAGGCTGAGGCAGTTGAAGTCCGTCGCGTTGAGCCCTATCGACTGGGCGACGGCGGCCTGGAAGAGGACCGTGCGTGCCGCCTGGACCCGCAGGGACGTGGCGAGCGAGATGAGCGTGTCGAGGGATCGGTCCTCTGTGCCGTGCTGCGGCATGCCGCGCCCGCCTCTCTGCAGTTGGTCGTCGGCCGTCGGGTTCCGGCCAGCCTACTGGTGCTGCCGGGGCCGGCCGGGGGCGGTGCGCGGGGTCAGGCGCGGCGCCGGGCGCGCTCGACGCGCATCCGGACGGCCTTGGCGGCGACCTCGAACACGGGGCCGCTGGTGGGGAACGGCTTGATGCGGCTGTTCTGGAACCCGGTGACGAGCCACCGGCCGTCCTCGTCGCGCTCGAGGACGAGGGTCTGGCGCGACAGGCGCTTGGGGGTGACCTCGCGCTGCCAGGGGTAGAGGGCGGCGCCGGTGGAGACCACGACGACGCAGTCCTCGCCGGCGGGGCGGACGCTCTCGATCTCGTGGGTGACGAGCCGGGTGCCGTACAGCATCGTGCGGAACATGAGGCCGTGCATGTCGGCGATCTCGTCGCGGCCGTTCAGCAGGACGCCGTTGAACTGCACGTACGTGGCGTCGGGGCTGAACATGCGGCCGTAGCCGGGGCCGTCTCCGGCGTCCCAGTGGGCGGCGAGGCCGGCGAGCAGGGTGCGGGCGTCGTCGGTGGTGAAGCGGGTGGCGGTGGGGGCGGTGATGTTCATGTCGGCTCCTTCTCGGGTCGGGTCCGCCGGTGCGGCGGGCCCGGGTGGACACGGGGGTTTGCTCGGATCGAGTGTTTCTCTCTTTCCGTGTATCTCTAATCTAGAGAGATATCCCTGTGGCGTCAACCCGTACCGCCCCGCGGCCCCGCCACCCGGGGTCGAGCGGACGTCGAGGCGGCTTCAGGACGATCGGTCCCCCATCGCCCGGCCGGGCGCGGCCCGGCAGCGTTCATGGAAGAGGTGCATTGACATCGACACCGGCACGCAGCACACACAGCAGCCGACACCGCGCGGGCAGCAGGGGCGCCCGGCGTTCGTCGACGTGTTCACCCCGATCGCCGTACGGGTCGCGGCCACGCTGCACATCGCCGACCACATCGCGGGCGGCGCGCACACCCGGGCCGAACTCGCCCGCCGCACCGGAGCCGAGGAGGGCGCGCTGGGCCGTCTCCTGCGCTTCCTGGCCTGCCGTGACGTGTTCAGCGAGGACGAGCCCGGCGTCTACGGACTGACCGACACCTCGCGCCTGCTGCTCGACACGCACCCCTCGCGGATGCGGCACTGGCTGGACCTCGAGGGTGCGAGCGGCCGCATCGACCTCGCGGCCTGCGGCGGCCTGCTGCACGCGGTCCGCACCGGCGAGCCGGGCTACGAGAGCGTGTTCGGCACCCCCTTCTGGGACGACCTCGCCGCCCACCCCGAGCTCACCGACTCGTTCAACGCACAGATGGCCGCCGTGCAGGGGCGGCTCGCCCCCGAGGTGGCGGCGGCCCACCCGTGGCACGAGGCGGGCACCATCGCCGACATCGGCGGCGGCACCGGTGCGCTCCTGGAGGCGGTCCTGGGCACGGCGCCCGACGCCCGGGGCGTCCTGGTCGACCTGCCGGGCACGGTCGAGGGCGGCGGCGAGCGGTTCGCCGCCGCGGGCCTGGGCGACCGCACGGAGATCGTCGGCCGGTCCTTCTTCGACCCGCTGCCCGCCGGCTCCGACATCTGCCTGCTGAGCCAGATCCTGCACGACTGGGACGACAAGGAATCGGTGGCCGTGCTGGCCCGCTGCGCCGAGTCGCTGGCACCGGGCGGGCGGGTCGTGGTCGTCGAGCGGGTGATCGCCGAGGACGAGGGGCGCCGGCTCAACACCGAGTACGACCTGCGGATGCTGGTGTTCAACAAGGGGCGTGAGCGGACCGTCGAGGAGTTCACCGCCCTCGCCGCACAGGCGGGTCTGCGGCCCGCGGGCACCACCCGGCTGCCGTCCCACCACTGGCTGCTGTTCTGGGAGCGTGCGTGAGCGGGCACCTGGACACCGAGCCCGAGGTCCTGGTCGTCGGGGCCGGGCCCGTCGGCCTGTGCACGGCGATCGAACTGGCCCGCAGGGACGTCCGGGTGCGCGTCGTGGACCGCCGCGCCGAGCCCCGCCCCGGCACCCGGGCGTGCACGGTCTGGCAGCGCACCCTGGAGGTCTTCGACCTCATGGGCCTGCCGGTGGCCGACTACCTCGGCAGCGGCGTCCCGTACACCCACCGCACCCATCACTTCCCCGGTCTGGACCCGCTGGTGCGGCCCGCCGCCCAGCCGGGCACCCCGTACCCGCGGCCGCTGCTGATCGGGCAGGGCGCGACCGAGGAGATGCTCACCCGGCGGCTGGCCGAGCTGGGCGTGCGGGTGGAACGCGGGCTGACCGCGACGGCTCTGGAGCAGCGGCAGGACCGGGTCACGGTCGTCCTGACCGGCGCCGACGGCGGCACCGAGACCGTCCGTCCCGGCTGGGTGGTCGGGGCGCAGGGCCCGCACAGCACGGTGCGCGACCTGTCGGGGGCGGGCTGGCACAAGAAGCCGTACCCGGGCACGCAGTTGCTCCAGGTCGACGCCCGCTGGACGGGGTCGCTGCCCGGCGATCCCGCGCACTGCCACCTGTTCCTGACCGAGGCGGGCTCGCTGGGCACCGCCCCGCTCCCGGACGGGCGGCACCGCTTCTACGCGGGCGTGGCCGATCCGGACCCGGCGCGCACCGGCGACCCGGACGTGGCGGAGGTGCTCGACGCGGTGCGCCGGGTCAGCGGAGCCGGCGACCTGCGCTTCCACGACAGCCGGTTCAACTGGCGGGTGCGGCTCTACAACGCGGTGGCCGACGCCTACCGGGTCGGGCGCTGTCTCCTCGCGGGCGACAGCGCGCACACCGTGATGCCGGTGACCGCGCAGGGCATGAACACCGGTCTCCAGGACGCGTTCAACCTCGGCTGGAAGCTGGCCGCGGTGGTGCGGGGGCAGGCGACCGAGCGGCTGCTCGACAGTTACGAGGCGGAGCGCAGGCCGATCGCGCTGGCGCTGGCCGAGCGCAACGTCCGCACCTACTGGGGCGGGGTGGGGCCCGTGCCGGACTTCGGGAGGCTGCACGGCAGGCTCACGCAGGCCTCCGGTCCCGCCGAGCACACCGGGCTGCTTCTCGGCTATCCGGACGGTCCGCTCAGCGCGGGCGGCTCCCCCGCGGCCGGGCCGGGTCCCGGTGCGCGGGTGCCGGACGCGGGCGGCCCGGACGGCCGGCTGTTCCGGCTGGTCGGGACCGGCGACTGGACGGTTCTGGCGCTGCCGGAGGATCCGGCGGACCCCGCCTCGGCCGAGCTGGCCGCGAAGGAGGCCGCCGCGGCCGGACGCCGGGCCGGTGTGCCGGTCCGCGTCGTGACCTCGGCCGGGCAGGGCCCCGGGGGGACCGTCGCCGACCCGGCGGGCGCCGTGCGGGATGCGCTGGGCGCCGCGTCCGGCGCGCTGCTGCTCGTGCGCCCCGACGGCTACGTCGCCTACCGGGGCGGGGTGCGGGACGGCGCGGCACTGGACCGGCACCTGGCCGGTGTCCTGGGCTGAGGCACGACACACACGTGAGGCCGGATCCCCGAGGGGATCCGGCCTCACGTGTGTGTCCGCGGCAGGGTTCAGAAGGACACCGGGTAGAGGGCCGCGTAGTCGCCGGTGCGGGCCGCTTCCAGGACGGCGCGGGTGCGCAGCGAGCTCTGGCCGGTGCGGGCCCGTTCGGACGGGGTCTCCGCGCACACGCCGTCGCGGCACAGGCCGGCGCGGGTCCACGCCTCGACCGCGTCCGTGCGGGGGCGTTCGACCCAGGTGCCCATCACCGACGCCTCGAGCGAGACCTTTTTGCCGCTGCGGTAGAGCGCGGGGCCCTGCCGGGCGTCCCGGGCGGCCGCGACGGCGTCGCGGCGCAGGTCCGGGTCGTCGCACAGGTCGGCGGCAGCCGCGAGCCGGACGGCGCGGATCACGGAGCCGCCGCCCGTCGTGCCCGGACCGGCCGCGCGCAGCGGGGATCCGGCGGCGCACAGCGTGTCCACGGCGTGCGTGTCCCGCGCGTCGAAGGCGGTGAGCAGCAGCCGGGCCTCGTCGCCTGCGCGGATGCCGCGCAGCGACGGCGCGGGCAGGTCGTGCCGGACGGCGCGGGCGGCGTCGCCGCCGAGGGAGCCGGCCACCAGCCGGACGTTGACGCGCGCGGCCAGGTCGGCGGTGTCGTAGGGGGCCGCGCCGTCGGAGAGCGGCAGCCACACCTCGCGGAGCTGGCGGGTGAGCGGCCCGGCGAACGCGTCGGTCCCGCCGTGTGCGCGGGCGAGGACGAGGGCGGCGGCGGTGGTGGCCAGCGCCCCCTCTCCGGGGCGTCCGGGCTGCGGGACCGGCCAGCCGGCCCGGGACCGGGCGCCGGGTGCGGGTGCGCGGACCGCCGTGCAGCCGAGTTTCAGCGCCCAGTACGTGGCCTGCGGGTCGCTGCTCTTCGAGCCGGGCAGGGCGATGCCCGCGTCGGGGGTGACGCGGCCGTCGCAGGTGGCGGGCGGGAAGGCGGGCAGCCGGGCGCCGAGGCGGTCGGCGGACTCGCGCAGGGCGCCTTCCCAGGCGAGCCGCACCGGCTCGGCGCCGAGCCGGGACAGGGCGCGCGCGGTGGATCCGGCGAGCGTCGCGGCGTGGTCGCGGTCGGTGGCGCCGACGCCGAGTGCGGCGGCGGTCTGCAGGACGGGGACGGCGCGGCCGGGGTCGGCGGCGGCGCTCTGCGGGGTGAGTGCGCGCAGCGCCCGGAGCGCGTCGGCGCGTACCGGTTGCGGTACGGGGAGCTTCAGCCGGGTCAGGACGCGGACGGCGACCGCGGTGCTGCCGGGGTCGGTGGCGTCGGCGGAGGGTGCGGTGCGGTATCCGCCGCCGCTGCGCAGCGTCTCCAGGGTGCGGGCGACGGTCGTCCGGTCGGCGTCGCCGCCCGCGCTGTCGAGCGCGTCGACGGCGAGGTCCACCTGGGCGACGGGGGGCAGTCCGGAGGAGTCGAGGCGGCCGCGTTCGGCGGGTTCGAGCCAGCGGCGCATCCGGTCGGGCCGCAGGCCGGTGTCGTCGGCGCCGCCGTCGAGTGCGGCGAGCCGCAGCCGCCAGGCGGTCTCGTAGAGGGAGAAGGGGGACGCGTCGCCGGTCCCGGCGGGGTCCACGAACCAGCCGCGGCGGCCGTCGCTGACCCAGGCGTCGCGCAGCAGGTCGGGGGCGTCGGCGGGGCGTTCGGCGCGGACCGCGGCGCCGCCGCGGGTGGCGCCGTCCGCGGGGGTGCTCGCGGTGTCCGCCGGTGCGCAGCCGGCGGCGAGGGCGAACACCGCGGTCCAGCCGGACAGCCGGGCCGCCGTGCGGCGGCCCGGA
>NZ_WWIA01000432.1 GCF_009870065.1 Streptomyces sp. SID5785
TGCCGGATCGGCACCTTTTCCGACAGCTTGCGCACATGCGTGGTGGGCAGACCGCCCGACCAGAAGAACGCGTCGATCTGCCCCGCCTCGAGCGCCGTCGGCATGGTGTCTATCCCGATGCCCACGGCGTCGACGTCCTTGTCGATGTCCAGACCGGCGGCCCGCAGGATCCGGTCGGCGACCAGCCGCACCCCGGAGGCGCGGCCGCCCACCGCCACCCGCTTGCCCCGCAGGTCGGCGACCGAATCCACGTCGGAGGAGCGGGGCACGACGAGCTGCATGTAGTCGTCGTAGAGCCGCGCGCAGCCGCGCAGCTGGTCGGCGCCCGCGCGCTGGTCGATCCGGTACTTGGCGACCGCGTCCGCCGCGGCGATCGTGAAGTCGGCCTTCCCGGTCGCCACCCGCTTCACGTTGTCCAGCGAGCCCTCGCTGCCGTCGAGCCGCACGTCGACCTCCGGCAGGTCGCGCGCCATGGCCGCCTTGAGGAGGTTCCCGTAGCGCTCGTAGACGCCGGTGCGCGCACCGGTGCTGAACGTCACGCTGCCGCTCGGCCTGGTGTCCTCCAGGGGCAGCAGCCACCACAGCAGCAGCCCGGCCGCCACCAGTCCGGCCACGGCCCCGGTGAGGGCGCGGCGGCGGGCCGGGCGGAGGCGGCGCAGGGCGGTGAGCGGCATGCGCGCGATCCTGCCAGGTGGGGCCGGGGCTGACCAGGGCCGACCGCATGTGACCGTGCCCTCGCCGGCGTCGCGTGCCGCGCCGACGACCGACCCGCGCGCCGGGGACCGGCCCGGTCAGGACGGCGAGTGGACCAGCCGGCCGTGCGTGATCAGCGAGGCGGCCTGTTTCAGCCGCCGGACCCGGATGCTGACGCTGTACGCGTCGATCCCGCCGATCGCCGCGACCCGTGTCGTCAGATAGCGGTAGAAGTCCTCGGCGTCGCGGCAGGCGATGCTCGCCATGATGTTGTGCGTACCGCTCACGGCGGCCGCGAAGGCGACCTCGTCGTGGCGCGCCAGCGCGAGACCGACGCGCTCCAGCTCGGCGGGCGGGACGCGCAGCCACAGCGTCGCGTTCAGGCGGTGGCCCAGCGGCTCGGGCAGCAGATCCACGTCGTAGAAGAGGGTGCCGGAGCGCTCCAGGGCGACGAGGCGCCGGGCCACGCGCGCGGGTGACCAGCCGGTGACCTCGGCGAGCCGGGCCTGAGTGACCCGGCCGTCCTCGGCGAGGGCCGCGAGCAGGGGCGCGTCCGCGTCCGTGGTGGGCAGCGGCGGGCCCTTCGGCACGGGCGGCCGGTGCGGGTCGAGGAGCCGGAGCTGCGCGGCGTCGAGCGGATCGCCGTAGCCCGTCCAGTCGCCCGGCAGACCCTGGTCGCCGAAGGGGTGCAGCATCAGGTCGATCGTGACGTCCAGGACGGCGGAGGCGCGGGGCAGCTGCCGCAGGAGGATGTCCTCGCGCGGGGCGTGCACCGGCGCGCTGATCACGCAGATGATCTCCGATCCGCCGGAGGCCAGCGCGGCGTACGCGATGTCGGGGCGCTGTGCCAGGGCGCGGGCCAGCGGATCGACCCGGTCCGGCCGGCAGCGGATCCGCGCCACCCAGCGGGCATCCCCGTACACCGCGGGGTCGACCAGACCGATGACGCGCAGCACGCCAGCCCGGCGCAGTGCCTGGTAGCGGCGGGCGGCGGTCTGCTCGGAGACCCCGGCGATCTCGCCGATCAGGCGGAAGGGAGCGCGGGGCGCCAGTTGCAGCGTACGGAGGATGGCGCGGTCCACAGCATCAGGCATGGCGGAATTCTGACACTGTCGATGCCCGATGTAGAGGTATCAGCATGTCCTCGACTGTCGGATAGGTGTTCTCGCGCGGTGTGGCCGAGTCTTCGGGAGCGGGCGCGTTCGTCCGTGATGCCGAAGGAGGATGCCCATGACCAGCACGACAGCCGTGAGCGGACCGGGGAGCGACCGCCGTGCGGCCACGCTCCTCATGGCCTGCCTGGGCGTCTTCGTCGCCTATCTGCCGATCACGACGGTCTCGGTGAGTCTGCCCGCGATCCAGCAGGCCCTGGACGCGAGCACGTCGCAACTGGCCTGGGTGCAGGACGCGTTCGTGCTGCCCATGGCGGCGTTCATCCTCACCGCGGGTGTCGTCGGTGAGGTCCACGGCCGCAAGAAGGTGTTCCAGGCCGGGCTGTTGTTCTCGGCGGCCGGCGCCGCCGTCGCCCTGTGCGCGCAGTCCGTGCAGGTGCTGTGGGTGGGACAGGCCCTCGCGGGCCTCGGTGCGGCGGCACTGCTGCCCACCACTCTGGCGCTGATCAGCCACGCGGTGCCCGACGTCCGCGAGCGCGGCAAGTACATCGGCCTGTGGGCGATGTCCCTCATGGCGGCCCTCACCCTCGGCCCGCTGATCGCGGGGCCGGTCATCGACCACGTGGACTGGCGCTGGATCTACGCCCTGCCGGTCCCGCTGTCGCTCGTCAGCATGGCGGTGGCGACCAGCCGGCTCCCCGAGTCGCGCGCCGCGGCCGGGCGTCGGCTCGACTGGCCCGGCCAGATCAGCGCCATGGTCGCGGTCACCGCGCTCGTCTACGGAGTGATCGAGGGCGGCGCCGGGTCCTTCACGGAGCCCGTGGTGCTGTGCGCTCTCGCCATAGGCGTGCTCGGCGGCGTCGCGTTCGTGCTGGTCGAGCGGCGCAGCACGAGCCCGATGCTGGACCTGCGGCTCTTCCGCAGCCCCGGGTTCACCGCGGCGACCCTTGTCGCGATGATCAGCTTCCTGGCGCTGATCGGCTTCTTCTTCCTGCTCAGCCTGTACTTCGGTCTGGTGCAGCAGCTCGACACCCTGGAGGCCGGCCTGCGCATCATGCTCATGACCGGAGCGTCCCTCGTGGTCGGCGGTCTGGCCGGCCGCCTGATGCACCGGATCGCACCCCGCACCCTGATCACCGGCGGACTGCTCGTCGTGACCGCCGCGCTCTTCTCCCTGCTGACCCTCGACGTCGACACGTCCTTCGTCTCGGTCGGCTGGCGCCTGGTCGTGCTGGGGCTCGGCATGGGCTGCGTGATCACGCCGATGACCGCCGTGGCCGTCGGCTCGGTACCGCCCCCGCTGGCGGGGATGGCCGCGGCGGGCAACAACGCGTTCCGCCAGGTCGGCGGCGCCCTGGGCCCGGCCGTGCTCGGCGCCCTGCTCACCACGAAGGCCGTGGACACCCTCCCCGGGCACCTCGCGGGGACGGGCGTCGACGGCACGGTCGGACGGCGCGTCGTCGAGAGCGCGCGGGCGGACGGGCTCGGGGCCGTCGCCGGGGCTGACCTGGGGGCCGACACCGGCCGCGTCATGGGCGCCGTGGGGGAGGCGTTCCTCGACGGCATGCGGCTCTGCCTCACCGTGGCCGGATCGCTGACCCTGCTCGCCGCCCTCGTCGCCCTGATCCTGATGCGGACGCCGTCACGACGGATTCCGCAGCCCGTCCGGCCCGCCGACCAGCACTCCGGCTCCGGGCAGCCGGTGCGCGCGGCGGGCTGACGCAGGCGCGCACCGGCCGTCGCCGCCGCCCGCCGGGTCACGGGCGGCGGCCCGGGGCCACGGGGGCGGCACGGGCGTCGCCGGGCACCCCATACCCTTGTGCGTATGAGCAGCAGCGACCCGCGTCCGTCCGCCGTGGACGATCGTTCTCCCAAGACCTACGAAGTGCGCACCTACGGGTGCCAGATGAACGTCCACGACTCCGAGCGCTTGTCGGGCCTCCTGGAGGACGCGGGGTACGTCCGTGCCCCCGAGGGCTCCGACGGCGACGCCGACGTCGTGGTGTTCAACACCTGCGCGGTGCGTGAGAACGCGGACAACAAGCTGTACGGCAACCTCGGGCGGCTCGCTCCCCGCAAGACCCAGCGCCCCGGGATGCAGATCGCCGTCGGCGGCTGCCTCGCTCAGAAGGACCGCGACACCATTGTGAAGAAGGCGCCCTGGGTGGACGTCGTCTTCGGCACGCACAACATCGGCAAGCTGCCCGTCCTCCTGGAGCGCGCCCGCGTCCAGGAGGAGGCCCAGGTCGAGATCGCCGAGTCCCTCGAGGCCTTCCCGTCGACGCTGCCGACCCGCCGCGAGAGCGCGTACGCGGCCTGGGTGTCGATCTCCGTGGGCTGCAACAACACCTGCACCTTCTGCATCGTCCCGGCGCTGCGCGGCAAGGAGAAGGACCGCAGGACCGGCGACATCCTCGCCGAGATCGAGGCCCTCGTCGGCGAGGGCGTCTCCGAGATCACGCTGCTCGGCCAGAACGTGAACGCGTACGGGAGCGACATCGGCGACCGCGAAGCCTTCAGCAAGCTGCTGCGCGCCTGCGGCTCGGTCGAGGGCCTGGAGCGCGTGCGCTTCACGTCCCCGCACCCGCGCGACTTCACCGACGACGTCATCGCTGCCATGGCCGAGACGCCGAACGTGATGCCGCAGCTCCACATGCCGCTGCAGTCCGGCTCGGACACCGTCCTCAAGGCGATGCGCCGCTCGTACCGCCAGGAGCGGTACCTGAACATCATCGAGAAGGTGCGCGAGGCCATTCCGCACGCGGCCATCACGACCGACATCATCGTGGGCTTCCCCGGCGAGACCGAGGAGGACTTCGAGCAGACGATGCACGTCGTGCGCGAGGCCCGCTTCTCCGCGGCCTTCACCTTCCAGTACTCCAAGCGCCCCGGCACCCCCGCCGCGACCATGGAGAACCAGATCCCCAAGGAGGTCGTGCAGGCGCGCTACGAGCGTCTCGTCGCTCTCCAGGAGGAGATCTCCTGGGAGGAGAACAAGAAGCAGGTCGGGCGCACCCTGGAGCTCATGGTCGCTGAGGGCGAGGGCCGCAAGGACGGCGAGACCCACCGCCTGTCGGGCCGCGCTCCGGACAACCGTCTGGTGCACTTCACCAAGCCGGACCAGGAGGTGCGTCCCGGCGACGTGGTCACGGTGGAGATCACCTACGCCGCCCCGCACCACCTGCTCGCCGAGGGCGCCGTGCTGAGTGTGCGTCCTACGCGCGCGGGTGACGCGTGGGAGAAGCGCACCAAGGAGACGCAGGACAAGCAGCAGGGAGTCCTGCTCGGCCTGCCCAAGGTGGGCGTGCCCGAGCCGCTGCCGGCGGTCACCGGAGGCTGCGCGGTCGACTGACGGCCACTGCCTGCCCCCCCGGTCCCGCTCCGGCACCGGGGCGCCGGGGCGGGGTCACGGCCCCGGCCGCCCGGGTCCGTCCGAGCAGTAGGCTGCCGATCATGCTTGTCGCTGCCGCCGTGTGCCCCTGCCCGCCGCTGCTCGTGCCCGAGGTGGCCGCGGGTGCCGCCCCCGAGCTGGACGCCGCCCGCGCGGCATGCGACGAGGCGGTCGCGGCGATGATCGCGGCCCGACCCGAGCTGATCGTGGTCGTCGGCGAGGGCGCCCGGACGGGGTTCCACGCATCCGGCGCACGCGGCTCCTTCCGCCCGTTCGGCGTCGACACCGACGTGACGCTCGGGACCCCGGCGGACGCCTCGCGTGCCCCGGAATCCGATGCCGTCCTGCCGCCGTCGCTGACCGTCGGCGCGTGGCTGCTCGCGCGCGCGGGCTGGACCGGCGCGGTACGCGGCTACGAGGTGACGCCGGGCCGCTCGTGGCCCGTCAACGGCGAGGACGGCACCCACATCGCGGGGTACGCCGACCGCGTAGGCCTCCTGGTGATGGGCGACGGCACCGCCTGCCGCAGCGTGAAGGCGCCCGGCTACCTGGACGAGCGCGCCGAGGGCGTCGACGCGGGCATCGCGGCCGCCCTGCGTGACCTCGACGCGGAGGGCCGGCTCGCGGACCTCGACGCCGGTCTGGCCCGCGACCTCAAGATCTCCGGCCGCGATCCCTGGCAGATCCTCCTGGGCGCCTGGGACAAGGAGCCCGGCAGCGCACGGCTCCTCTACGAGGACGCTCCGTACGGCGTCGGCTACTTCGTCGCTTCCTGGACGTAGAGGCCCTCGCCCGAGCGACGTCAGGACGGCGGCGGGACGCGGCGACGTCAGGACGCGGCGCCGTCGCCGGGACGCGGCGACGGCCGCGGAACCCGAAGGCTCCGCGGCCGTCCGCCAGGTGGGGTGCGGGTCAGGACGCCTGCGGCGGCGTGCCGTCGCTTCCCTTGTCGCCGCCCGGGCCGGAGAACCTCTCCCTGGCCTCCTTCGCCTTGTCCGTGCCCTGCCGGATCTGGTCGCTGTACTTGCCCTTGGTCTTCTCGTCGACCGTCTTCGCGGCCTTGTCGAGGCCCTGGTCGATCTTGTCCCCGTGCTGCTGCGCGAGGCTGGAGGCCTTGTCCTTGGCAGGGTTCAGCTTGGCTTTCAGGTTGTCCAGGAAGCCCATGGATTCCACCTTCCCTCGCGGGGGTCGGCGCCCGCGGTCGCGGGCGGTCCGACGGCGACTACTTGCGGGCGCCCTCACCGGCCTCGTTGTCGGCGGCCTGTTCCGCGGACTGCTGCTTCGGGATCTCCACGCCGTCCGCCGCGTCGCCCTCCGCCGCCTGCTCCGTCTCCGGGGCCTGCGCGGCCGGCTCCGCCTCCGTGGCGGCCTCGGCGGGCCCGTCGGACCCCTCCGGTGCCTCGGACTCCGGATCGACCGTCACAGCGGCATCCTGCGCCTCGGCCACCGACGCCTCCTCGCCGTCCTTGGCCTTCCGGCGAAACATGGCAAAAACGCCCATTTCAACTCCATACGGTACTCGTGTGGGCGAAATCCCGCCCTGCCCGGTGCGTCCCATTGCGTCGCACGGGTCGCCGGCCCTCACGACCGGCGGCTGGAACCTCGCAACAGGCAACGACCCCGCCGCGGTGCCGTCACGTAGCTCGTTCGTGAAGGGGCTCCGAGGTTTGCGAGACTGGGGCGGTGAGTAGCGCAGCTCCCGCACCGCGGGTCATCGCCGTCGTCGGCCCGACCGCGGCCGGAAAGTCAGATCTCGGTGTCTTCCTCGCCAAGGAGCTCGGCGGCGAGGTCGTCAACGCCGACTCCATGCAGCTGTACCGGGGGATGGACATCGGTACCGCCAAGCTGACGCCCGAGGAGCGCGAAGGAGTGCCGCACCACCTGCTCGACATCTGGGACGTCACCGTGACGGCCAGCGTCGCGGAGTACCAGAAGCTCGCGCGCGCGGAGATCGACCGGCTGCTCGCCGCGGGCCGCTGGCCCGTCCTCGTCGGCGGATCGGGCCTCTACGTGCGCGGTGCGGTCGACAAGATGGAGTTCCCCGGCACCGACCCCGAGGTCCGGGCACGGCTCGAGGAGGAGCTCGTGCTGCGCGGGTCCGGTGCGCTGCACGCGCGCCTTGCCGCCGCCGACCCGGAGGCCGGTGCGGCGATCCTGCCCAGCAACGGACGGCGGATCGTGCGCGCCCTGGAGGTCATCGAGATCACGGGCAAGCCGTTCACGGCCAACCTGCCCGGACACGACTCCGTCTACGACACCCTCCAGATCGGCGTGGACGTCGCCCGCCCCGAACTCGACGAGCGCATCACCACGCGCGTGGACCGCATGTGGGAGGCGGGGCTGGTCGACGAGGTCCGCACGCTCGCGGACCAGGGTCTGCGCGAGGGGCGCACCGCCTCCCGCGCACTCGGCTACCAGCAGGTGCTCACGGCGCTCGAGGGGGAGTGCACCGACGACGAGGCGCGCGCGGAGACCGTGCGTGCCACCAAGCGCTTCGCGCGCCGGCAGGACTCGTGGTTCCGCCGCGACCCCCGGGTGCACTGGCTCAGCGGAGCCGTCGCGGACCGCGGGGAACTCCCGGCACGGGCAATGGCGTTGGTCGAACGACCGGTTACAGCCTGATCACGTGATGGCATCGGGACGCCCGGGCGGTCATCCCGGCCTCCCGGGCCGTGCCATCATCGACCTTCGATCGACCAGTGGAGTCCGGAGTGGGAGGGCGCGTGGCGATGGAGGCCGGCCCTCGTGACACCGCACCAGGCGGAGAGCAGTTGAGCCCGGACGGACCTGAGACGACCCCGGACGGCGTGATCGCCGACGGGCCGACCGCCGACGAGATCGCCGCCCAGGACGAGGCGGCGGAGGTCGAGGTCGAGCTCCGCCCCCAGCGCAGGCTGCGCATCTGGCAGCTCGCGCCGATCGTGATGCTGGCGGCCCTCGGCTCGCTGATGTTCGCTTTCCCGCTGTTCTTCGAGTTCGGCGACGGCGGGGCCGTGGTCGCCATGCTCGGCCTGCTGATCAGCTCGTGCGCGGCCGGCTGGGGCATGATGGCCGCCCGTCGCGTCGGCTACACCCTGCCGGGCCTCCCGCCGCGCGGTTCGGGCGGCAGACCCGACTGGCGCGTCGTCGGCGCCTACGTGGTCGTCGTGGCCTCCGTCGCGGTGCTCGCCGTCTGGCGCGTCGCGCGGTTGCGGTGACCCGGGGCACACGGCCCGCGCCCACTCCTGTCGCCCGTACCCCGTACGATCGAGAGATGACCACTTTCCTCAAGGGGCACGGAACCGAGAACGACTTCGTGATCATTCCGGACGCGGAGAACGCCGTGGCGCTCCCGCCGGCCACGGTGGCCGCACTGTGCGACCGCAGGGCGGGCATCGGAGGCGACGGACTGCTGCACGTCGTGCGCTCCGCCGCGCACCCGGAGGCACGGCACATGGCCGAAGAGGCCGAGTGGTTCATGGACTATCGCAACGGAGACGGCTCGGTCGCCGAGATGTGCGGCAACGGCGTCAGGGTCTTCGCCCGCTACCTCCAGCACGCCGGACTCGTCGCCGAGGGCGATGTGGCGGTGGCCACCCGCGGCGGCGTCAAGGCGGTCCACATCGACAAGGAAGGCCTCGTCACGGTCGGCATGGGGCGCGCGGTGCTCCCCAAGGGCGCCGTGCAGGTGTCCGTCGGCGACCGCTCCTGGCCCGCCCGGAACGTGAACATGGGCAATCCGCACGCCGTCGCCTTCGTGGAGGACCTCGCCCACGCGGGCACCCTGTACGAAGCGCCCCCGTTCACCCCGGCGCACGCCTACCCCCAGGGGGTGAACGTCGAATTCGTCGTGGACCGCGGCCCGCGGCACGTCGCCCTGCGCGTCCACGAGCGCGGCGTCGGCGAGACGCGGTCCTGCGGTACCGGAGCCTGCGCGGTGGCCGTCGCCACGGCCCGCCGCGACGGCCACGACCCCGTGGCCGACGGCACTCCGGTGACGTACGAGATCGATCTGCCCGGCGGCCGGCTCAGCATCACGGAGCGGGCGGACGGGGAGATCGAGATGACCGGGCCCGCGGTCATCGTGGCCGAAGGTGAGATCGACGCGGACTGGTTCGCGGCGATCGAAACCGTAAACCCGTAAGCCTTCGCTCGAATGGGTGATCCGTTTCACGCTGGGCGAGAGGGGGACTGCGCCACGTGATGGGCTCGGTAGCATCAAGCACCGGTCCGGACGGGTGCCCCCGCCAGCCCGCCGCCGGTCGATCAAGCCGGAGGTGCTCATGAGTGCGGAGGCGACCAACCCCGCGACGCCGGGGCCGATCACGCCCGAAGCACCCCGTCGGCGCGGCCGCCCCCGGATCGACCTGCGACGTCTGGGCCGTGCCGCGCTGCTCGGCCCGGCGGGCCGGGACCGGCTGCCGGACGCGATCAGCCATGTGGTCGAGGCCCACCGCGCGCACTATCCGGACTCCGACCTCGAGCCCCTGCGCCGCGCCTATGTGCTCGCCGAGTCCTCGCACCGCGGACAGATGCGCAAGAGCGGCGAGCCCTACATCACGCACCCGCTCGCGGTGACGCTGATCCTGGCCGCCCTGGGAGCCGAGGCCACCACGCTGACCGCCTCGCTGCTCCACGACACCGTCGAGGACACCGACGTCACGCTCGAGCAGGTCCGCACGGAGTTCGGCGAGGAAGTCGCCTATCTGGTCGACGGCGTCACCAAACTCGAGAAGGTCGACTACGGGGCGGCCGCCGAGCCCGAGACCTTCCGCAAGATGCTCGTCGCCACGGGCAACGACGTGCGGGTCATGTCGATCAAACTCGCCGACCGCCTGCACAACATGCGCACCCTCGGCGTCATGCGCCAGGAGAAGCAGGAACGGATCGCCAAGGTCACCCGCGACGTCCTCATCCCGCTCGCCGAGCGCCTCGGCGTCCAGGCGCTCAAGACCGAGCTGGAGGACCTCGTGTTCGCGATCCTCCACCCCGAGGAGTACGCGCGGACCAGGGAGATCGTCGCGGCCGACGCCGCCCGCGCCGAGGACCCGCTCGCCGAGATCGCCGAAGAGGTGCGCGGCGTGCTGCGCGAGGCGGGGATCAGCGGCGAAGTCCTCATCAGGCCACGGCACTTCGTCTCCGTGCACCGCGTGCGACGCAAGCGCGGGGAACTGCGCGGCTCCGACCTCGGCCGGCTGCTCGTCCTCGTCTCCGAGGACGCGGACTGCTACGGCGTCCTCGGCGAGCTGCACACCTGCTTCACGCCGGTCGTCTCGGAGTTCAAGGACTTCATCGCCGTCCCGAAGTTCAACCTCTACCAGTCGCTGCACACCGCCGTGGCCCGCGCCGACGGCGAGGTCGCCGAAGTCCTCATCCGTACGCACCAGATGCACAAGGTCGCCGAGGCCGGCGTCGTCGCCCTCGGCAATCCCTACGCGCCCTCCGGCGAGGAGCACCTGGACACCGTCGGCGAGCGCTCCGACCCCACCCGGCCCGGCTGGCTCTCCCGTCTCCTCGACTGGCAGCAGTCCGCCCCGGACACCGACACCTTCTGGTCGACGCTGCGCGAGGACCTGGCGCAGGACCGCGAGATCACCGTGTTCCGGCCCGACGGGGGCACCATCGGACTGCCCGCCGGCGCCAGCTGCGTCGACGCCGCCTACGCCCAGTACGGCGAGGACGCCCACGCGTGCATCGGCGCGCGGGTCAACGGCCGGCTCGCGGCGCTCGGCACCGCGCTGGCCGACGGGGACACCGTGCAGCTCCTGATGGACCAGGACGCGGCCTCCGAACCGTCCCGCGACTGGCTGGACCACGCGCGCACACCGGCCGCCCGCATCGCCATCCGCCGCTGGCTGACAGCACACCCCGAGGGCCCCCGGTCCGCCGACCGGTCGGAGCCGCGCGCCGCCTACAGCGGGCCCTCGGCCCGTCCCGCCGCGGCGAACGCGCTGGTGGACCAGCCCGGCGCCACCGTCCGCCTCGCGGGCTGCTGCACGCCCGTACCACCCGACGAGATCACCGCCTTCGCGGTGCGCGGCGGCGTCGTCACCGTGCACCGCGCGGAATGCTCCGGGGTGGCACGGATGAAGGCCGCCGGGCGCCCCGAGACCGGCGTGCGCTGGGCCGAGGCGGACACCGCCGAGTACCGCGTCACCCTCATCGCCGAGTCCTTCAGCCGCCCACACCTCCTCGCCGATCTGACCGAGGCCATAGCGCTCGAGGGCGTCGCCATCATCTCGGCGACCGTCGACCCGCCCGACCAGGGCCGGGTCCGGCACACGTACACGCTCCAACTCCCCGACGCCGACCGGCTCCAGACGCTCATGCGGGCCATGCGGAACGTGCCGGGCGTCTACGACGTCGACCGCGCCCGGCACGCTGCCGCGGGGGCGCTCTGAGCGATCTCCCGGCCTCGTTCGGGTGGTCCGGCGCGCGTGCCGTCCCTGCCCGCGCGGTGTGCGCTGATAGCCGTAAGGGATGCTGCTTCGCTCACGAACGCCCCGTACCGCCGCACTGGTCGCCGCCGGAGTCTCCGTCGCCGTGCTCGCGGCGGCCGCCCCGCAGGCCGCCACGCCGCTCGGTGTCGGTGACCGCCTCTTCCCGTACCTCGGCAACCCCGGTTACGACGTGCAGTCGTACGACATCGCCTTCACCTACAAGGGCGACAACAGCAAGCCGCTCGACGCGGTCACCAAGATCGACGCGGTGGCGACCTCGGCCCTCGACCGCATCAACCTCGACTTCTCGCACGGCACGGTCCGCTCCGTGAAGGTCAACGGCCTGCGGGCAGGCTTCACCACGAAGGACGAGGACCTGATCGTCACGCCCAGCCGGTCCGTCGTCCGCGGCGAGCCGCTGCGCATCACCGTGGAGCACACCAGCGACCCGGTGGCCGGCAAGGAGGAGATCGGCTGGGTCCGCACCAAGGACGGCCTCGCGATGGCCAACCAGGCGGACGCCGCCCACCGCGTCTTCCCGAGCAACGACCATCCGTCCGACAAGGCCTACTTCACGTTCCGCATCCGTGCCCCCAAGGAGCTCACGGCCGTGGCCAACGGGCGTCCCGTGCTCACCACGCGCGCGGGGGACCACACCGACTGGGTCTACCGCACGGCGCACCCCATGGCCACCGAGCTCGCCCAGGTCTCCATCGGGCGCTCGACCGTGCTGCACCGCCAGGGACCGCACGGTATGGACGTCCGGGACGTGGTGCCCACCAAGGACGTCAAGAAGCTGACCCCCTGGCTGGACCGGACGCCCGGGCAGATCCGCTGGATGGAGAGCAAGGTCGGCCGCTACCCGTTCGAGAACTACGGGCTGGTCATCGCGGACGCGACCACCGGCTTCGAACTGGAGACACAGACGCTCTCCCTCTTCGAGCGCGACCTGTTCACCCGCCCCGAGTACCCGAAGTGGTACGTCGCGTCCGTCATGGTCCACGAGCTCGCCCACCAGTGGTTCGGCGACAGCGTCAGCCCGCGCACCTGGTCCGACCTGTGGCTCAACGAGGGACATGCCACCTGGTACGAGGCGCTGTACGCGCAGGAGCACGCCGACATGCCCATGGAGAAGCGGATGCGCGCCGCCTACGCGCGGTCGGACGCGTGGCGCGCTTCCGGAGGGGCGCCGGCCGCGCCCGAGGGACCCGTCCCGGGCGAGAAGATCAGCATCTTCCGGCCCGTCGTCTACGACGGCAGTGCGCTCGTCCTCTACGCGCTGCGCCAGGAGATCGGCAAGGAGGCCTTCGAGAGCGTCGAACGGCAGTGGGTGAGCACCCACCGTGACGGCACGGCGACGACCGCCGACTTCGTCGCTCTCTCCTCCCGGGTCGCCGGACGGGACCTGACCGGTTTCTTCGACGGCTGGCTGTACGGGAAGAAGACTCCGCCGATGCCCGGACACCCCGACTGGAAGACCGAGGCGCCCGCGAAGTAGCCGGTGCGCGGCCGCTTCGACCCCGTCGTGCCGGGGAAAAACCCGGATGACGAGACGGGCCGTACCGTGCGACGATCCTCAGGTCGACGGCGCGGCCCGGCCGGCGGGCCCACCGGGAATCCCCGGGACAGCTCGAGCGTTGTGACAGGTGACGGGCTCGCAGGCCCGTCACGTTTCCCGCATCCCACTGACGTAAGGATCCAATGACCTCCTCTTCTTCCCCTTCCCAGGACGCGCAGAGCCTCGCGCAGAACTACCCCGAAGGTCTTCGGGCCGATGCCCTGATGGAAGAGGACGTCGCCTGGAGCCACGAGATCGACGGTGCACGGGACGGCGAGCAGTTCGACCGCTCCGAGCGCGCGGCGCTGCGCCGTGTCGCGGGCCTCTCCACCGAGCTCGAGGACGTCACCGAGGTCGAGTACCGACAGCTCCGTCTGGAGCGCGTGGTCCTCGTCGGCGTGTGGACGTCGGGAACCGTGCACGACGCGGAGAACTCCCTCGCGGAGCTCGCCGCCCTCGCCGAGACCGCCGGCGCCCTGGTGCTCGACGGCGTCGTCCAGCGCCGGGACAAGCCCGACGCGGCGACGTACATCGGCTCGGGCAAGGCGCTCGAGCTGCGGGACATCGTGCTCGAGACCGGTGCCGACACCGTCGTGTGCGACGGTGAGCTCAGCCCGGGCCAGCTCATCCACCTCGAGGACGTCGTCAAGGTCAAGGTGGTCGACAGGACCGCGCTGATCCTCGACATCTTCGCCCAGCACGCCAAGTCCCGAGAGGGCAAGGCACAGGTCGCCCTCGCGCAGATGCAGTACATGCTGCCGCGCCTGCGCGGCTGGGGTCAGTCGCTGTCCCGTCAGATGGGTGGCGGCGGCGGTGGCGGCATGGCCACGCGTGGTCCCGGTGAGACCAAGATCGAGACGGACCGTCGACGGATCCGCGAGAAGATGGCGAAGATGCGCCGTGAGATCGCGGAGATGAAGACGGGCCGCGACATCAAGCGCCAGGAGCGCAAGCGCAACAAGGTGCCCTCGGTCGCCATCGCGGGTTACACGAATGCGGGCAAGTCCTCCCTGCTCAACCGCCTCACGGGCGCCGGCGTCCTGGTGGAGAACGCACTGTTCGCCACCCTGGACCCGACCGTCCGCAGGGCGGAGACCCCGAGTGGCCGGCTGTACACCCTGGCCGACACCGTCGGCTTCGTCCGGCACCTGCCGCACCACCTCGTCGAGGCGTTCCGCTCCACGATGGAGGAGGTCGGCGACTCCGACCTGATCCTGCACGTGGTCGACGGTTCGCACCCGGCGCCGGAGGAGCAGCTCGCCGCCGTCCGCGAGGTCATCCGCGACGTGGGGGCCACCGAGGTCCCCGAGATCGTGGTGATCAACAAGGCGGACGCTGCGGACCCGCTGGTGCTTCAGCGGCTGATGCGCGCCGAGAAGCACTCGATCGCCGTCTCCGCCCGCACGGGCGCCGGGATCGAGGAGCTCCTGGCGCTCATCGACGACGAGCTGCCGAGGCCCGAGGTCGAGCTCGAGGCGCTCGTCCCGTACACGCACGGCCAGCTGGTCGCGCGAGCGCACGCGGACGGTGAGGTCATCTCCGAGGAGCACACCCCGGAGGGCACCCTGCTCAAGGCGCGCGTCCACGAGGAGCTCGCGGCGGAGCTCGCACCGTACGCTCCGTCGGCTGTCGTGAGCTGACGCTCCGGACCTCCGCACCGCTTCACGACAAGGAAGGGCCCGCCCCGATTCGCTCGGGGCGGGCCCTCCTCACGTCCGCGCAGGGCGGCTGCCGGCTGCTAGTTGCTGCCGTACTTATCGCTCATGTGGTCGAAGACCTGCTGGGCCTCGTCGCCCAACTGCGGACCCGCCAGCCAGGTGTTGTCGGCCGGGCCGATCGACGTGTTCGACACCAGGACCGTCTTGTTTCCGCGGACCCGGAACCAGCCGCCGCCCGAGGAACCGCCGGTCATCGTGCAGCCGATGCGGTACATCGTCGGCAGCGTGGAGCCGAGCGACAGCCGGCCGGGACGGTCCAGGCACTTGTGCATCAGCAGACCGTCGTACGGTGGCGCGGCCGGGTAGCCCCAGGCGCCCATGGAACCGACCGACTGCACGGACGGCTGGGTGAAGTCGACGTCCAGGGCGTTGCCCACCGTCTCCTCGAGGGACTTGGTGCCCTGCTCCGGCTTCACGTGCAGCACGGCGAAGTCGTACGGAGCGCCCTGGCCGCCGGTCGGGCCGCCGCCGTCGATCCACTCGTTGGAGGTGGAGACCCAGTCCGCCCAGTAGGAACCGTACGGGGCGATCTCCTGCTGCGTGGCGTTGCGCAGGGCATCGGCCGACTTGCCGAGGTCGTTGTACGACGGCACGAACATGATGTTGCGGTACCAGCCGCCCGACGCACCCGCGTGCACACAATGGCCCGCGGTCCACACCAGGTTGGAACGGCCCGGGTTGCGCGGGTCCTTCACGACCGTGCCCGAGCAGACCATCGAGCCCTCGGGGGAGTCGAAGAAGACCTTGCCGACCGGCGCCGCGTTCTCGTGGTACGGCGTCTTCTCGGGACGGGCCTGGACGGGGGAGGGCTCGGGATCGGAGACGTCCTGGCCGTCGGAGTAGTCCTTCGCCGCGATCGTCTTGTCGGGGTCCTTCGCGGACTTCATCCGCTCCGGCTTCCACAGACCGTCGATGACCGGGTTGACGAAGTCCTTCGCCTCGCGCAGCCAGTCGTCCTTGTTCCAGTTCTTCCAGGCACCGTCCTTCCACTTGTCCGGGTCGATGCCGTGCTCCTTGAGCCGGCCCGCGATGTCCCCGGGCAGCTCGGCGCTGTCGGAACCCTGCGACGCACCGGCGGCGGGCTTGCCCCCGGCGGCGTCGTCCTTGCTGTCGTTGCAGGCCGTGGCGGTCAGGGCCAGGGCCACGGCGAGTCCGGTCACGGCGAGGGCGCCGCGCCGCCCCCGTGAACGCGTGCTGGACGGACGGATGGAACGCATGCTGCGAGTACCCCCGAGGGAAAGCGTGTGCGGCGGGCACGGCGAGAGGCGCCACTGCCCGACGCAAAACTGTCATGAGCGTGTCATGAGCGGAGCGCATGTCTCTGTGGACCCGCTGTGACACAGCACCCCACTATGCCTGTGAGGTCGAGGACGAACTGAGGTGGGGTGGTGAAGGTTTCCCACCCCCGCCGGCCGCCGAGGCCAACGGCCCGGGCGGTCCTTGGCGGTCCCGGGCGTTTGGCGACAACGCCCGGGACATCCGGCACCGAACAGGCCTACTGCCCGGCGTACTTCTTGCTCACCGCGTCATAGATCCCCTTGGCCTCCTTGCCGAGACGCGGACCCGCCAGCCAGCCCGAGGTGACCGGGCCGATCGAGGTGTTGGACACCAGCGCGGGCTTGCCGTCGGAGCCCTGCCCGACCCAGCCGCCGCCCGAGGAGCCGCCGGTCATCGTGCAACCGATCCGGTACATCGTCGGGTCCGTCCCGTTCAGCGACAGCCGGCCCGGCTTGTCGGCGCACTGGTACAGCTTCTGGCCGTCGTACGGCGGCGCCGCCGGGTATCCCTTGGCCGTCAGCTGCGAGATCTTCGGCACCGCCGGAGCGTTGAAGTTCACCGGAAGCGCCGAACCGACCGTCTCCTCCAGCGACTTGCCCGAGCTGCCCTTCTCCGGGTCCACGTGGATCACGGCGAAGTCGTAGGGCGCGCCCTGGCCGCCGGTCGGGCCACCCTGCTCGATCCACTGGTCGGACGTCTGCGCCCAGGTGCCCCACCACACGCCGTACGGAGCGACTTCCTTCTCCGAAGCGCCCTGGAGCTGCTCGGCCGACTTGCCGCTGTCGTTGTAGGAGGGCACGAACGCGATGTTCCGGTACCAGCCGCCGCTCTTGCCCGCGTGGACGCAGTGGCCGGCGGTCCAGATCATGTTCGACTTGCCCGGGTGCGCCGGGTCGGTGACGACCGTGGCCGAGCACACCATCGACCCCTCGGGCCCGTCGAAGAACAGCTTGCCCGCGTACGGTGCGCTGCCGTGGTACGGCGTCGCGACGCCTGCGGCCTGCACCGGCTTCGGGGTCGGGTCGGTCACGCCCTGGTCGCCCGAGATGTCGTTGTCGTCGACCTCGTTGTCCGGGTTCTTGCCGGCGTCACGCATTCGGTCCGAGTCCCACAGACCGTCGATGATGGGATTGACGTAGTCCTTCGCCTCGCGAAGCCACTTGTCCTTGTCCCAGTTCTTCCACTCGCCGTTCTTCCACTTGTCCAGGTCGATCCCGTGCTCCTTGAGCCGGTCCTTGATGTCGTCCGGAACCTGGAACTTGTCGCTGCCGGCGGCGGAAGCGGTCGGCTTGTCGTTCGCGTCGTCCTCGGTCGGGCCGCACGCCGTGGCGGTCAGCGCGAGAGCGGCTCCGAGAGCAACGGCCGCCGCCACAGAGGGCGTTCTCCCGCGCGCGCTCCGTGCGCGACGAGCGGCGAACAGTGGGCGTGTGGGTCGCATGTCGTGAATCCCCCTGGGCTTCTTGATCGTTGTACCGGCCGTACATCTTCGGGGAACAGGCGCCTTGAGCCCCCTCCCCGAACGGCACCCCACACTATGCCGGTGCCGTCGGAGCCGACCGACGGATCCGCAACGGTTCGGCTACAAGGCGTCCCGTCCCGTTCACGGCGATTCGTCCGGCCTCTGACCTGCGGCAACTGCGCCCGGACCCCGGGCGAACGAGAGCGCCCCGCCGTGCCGCCGACGCCCGGGCGGGCGGGACCAAGCGGGACCGAGCGGCATCAAACGGGACCGACCGGAGCCCGTCCGGGACCCCGTGCGGGCGGTGGCCCGCCGGCTCCGCCGACCCGCGCCGAAGCCCTCGCCGACCCGTCACGAGCCTGTCGCGGCGTGACGAAGGTCTCTTCACGAGTCGATGCACGACCCGTGTTCCTCGCGCCCCACCGTCGTTGGTACGCACGGGGGATTCGCAGTCGGAGCGCAGTCCTCGGCCCGTCCCGGCCCGGCGTCCGGACGGCCGCGCGCACCTTCGCTCCGCCATGCACCTCCCACAGGTGAGCCGGCGCTCTCTGCCGGCCGTATGCACAGCGGGAGGACCAGCAGACGTGGCCGTGACCGAACCTTCCCCCGTGCCGGTACCCACCCCGCACGACGGAACTCCGCGCGGGACCACCGCACACGGCACCGCCCAGCACGAGGGGATCCTGCGCCGGCAGTCCGCCCGGGAGTCGGCGGCGCGCACCTATGCCCGTGCACTGCCGATCGTGCCCGTCCGCGCACGGGGTCTCACCATCGAGGGCGCCGACGGCCGCCGGTACCTCGACTGCCTGTCCGGCGCCGGGACCCTGGCGCTGGGGCACAACCACCCGGTGGTGCTCGAAGCCATCCGCAAGGTCCTCGACTCGGGCGCGCCCCTGCACGTCCTCGACCTGGCCACGCCGGTGAAGGACGAGTTCACCACCGAACTGTTCCGTACGCTGCCGAAGGGCCTGGCCGACCGCGCCCGCATCCAGTTCTGCGGGCCTGCGGGGACGGACGCCGTCGAGGCCGCTCTCAAACTCGTCCGTACCGCCACCGGCCGCAGCGGCCTGCTCGCCTTCACCGGGGCCTATCACGGGATGACGGCCGGAGCCCTCGCCGCGTCCGGTGGGGCACAGGACGTCCGCGTCACCCGGCTGCCCTACCCCCAGGACTACCGATGCCCCTTCGGCGTCGGCGGCCCGCGCGGTGCCGAACTCGCCGCACACTGGACCGAGTCCCTCCTCGACGACCCGAAGGCCGGCGTGCCCCAGCCCGCAGGGATGATCCTCGAACCGGTGCAGGGGGAGGGCGGCGTGATCCCCGCCCCCGACGCCTGGCTGCGCAGCATGCGGGCACTCACGGAGGAACACTCCGTCCCGCTGATCGCCGACGAGGTGCAGACCGGCGTCGGCCGCACGGGCGCCTTCTGGGGTGTGGACCACAGTGGTGTCGTCCCCGACGTCATGGTCCTGTCCAAGGCCATCGGAGGAAGCCTCCCTCTCGCGGTCGTGGTCTACCGCGACGACCTCGACGTCTGGCCGCCCGGAGCCCACGCCGGAACCTTCCGCGGCAACCAGCTCGCCATGGCGGCAGGGGCGGCCACGCTGGCGTACGTCAGAGAGAACGACCTTCCCGCGCGCGCGGACGCCCTCGGTGCCCGCATGCTCGGCCAACTCCGGGCCCTGGCCGAGGAGGTCCCGTACATCGGCGACGTCCGTGGACGCGGACTCATGATCGGGATCGAGCTGGTCGAGCCGGACCCGGACCTGGTGCCGGCCGAGCGCCAGGCCGTGCTCGCGAGCCGCCGCGAGGCCTCCGGAGGCGGCAGGGCCACGGCATCCTCCGGCACGGGTGCCCCAGCTTCGTCGCGGACCGGAGCCGCGCCACCTGACCCGCACTCCCTCGGCCCTGCCGAACACCCCCTGGAGCGGACCCCCGCCCCTCGCCCGGCAGCACCCGCCCTCGCCGCAGACGTACGAGCGGCATGTCTGGAACGCGGCCTGATCGTCGAACTCGGCGGGCGTCACTCCAGCGTCGTCCGGCTCCTGCCCCCGCTGACGCTCACCGACGAACAGGCCGCAGCCGTCATCGCCCGCCTGGCCGATGCCTTCGCGGCCGTCTCCCGAGCCCACCACCTGACCTGACCCGGGCCGGCCGCGCGACCAGCGGCCCACTCGGACCCACCGCGGCAACGGCACCCCGGACCGACCGGACCACCGCCTCACGGAGCCCACCACCCACGCAAGGAAGCCCCCCTTGAACGCGACTCCCGCCTCCGACGGCCGTCCTCGACCCTCCGCAGGCGCCTGCGACACACAACCGCCGAGGGCGCCGGCACAGGACATGGTCCCGCGCCAGAAGTCCGCCGACCGGTACCCGGACCGACCGTCCGCGACCACCGCGGGCACCGACCTCCTGGAGCATCGCGACGCCGCGGCCGCGGCCCAGACGGCCGCGATCGAGAACCTGCTGCGCTGCTGGGTACGTGAGAACAACACTGCCCCTCCCTCCGACGGCACCCTTCGTATTCGTCTGCATGCGAGCGGCACCGCACTTCTCGTCCCTGTCACCTACTGGTCTGCGACCGGCTGGCACCGGTTCGGACTGCCCCGCTTCGACGGCGCTCCCCGCACAGCCCCCTCGCTGGACGCCGTGACCCTCGCGGCACTCCTGAGCCGCGAGTCACCGGTCGCCGACGAAGCCCCCCGGAACGACGTGCTCATCGAGGACGACATGCGCGCCGGGACCGCCGACCCATCACCCGTGCCGCACGGGGACAGCAGCGACCTCGTCGCGAGGGTCGCCGATTCGGTACGCCGCACCGAGGAGTTCCTCACCGACCGCCGCAGCCGGCCCGTCGACGTCCTGGACCGCTTCCTCGCCGGCGAGCAGGCCCTGCTCCTCGGGCACCCTCTCCACCCGACCCCCAAGAGCCGCGAAGGACTCTCCGAAGCGGAATCGACCCGGTACTCACCCGAACTCCGAGGCTCCTTCCCCCTCCACTGGATCGCGGTCGCTCCCGACGCCCTCGCCCAGGACTCCGCCTGGACCGAACGCGGGCGTCCCGTGACGGCCGCCGACCTGACCTCCCGGATCGCCGGTGACATCCCGTCCTTGCCCGATGGCTGGACGCCTCTGCCCGTGCACCCCTGGCAGGCGCGGGAGCTCCGGCACCGCGCTGACACCGTGGCCCTCTTCGACGCGGATCTGCTGCGCGATCTCGGCTCGCACGGCGCCTCCTGGTTCCCCACCTCCTCCGTCCGCACGCTGTACCGGCCGGGGGTCCCGGCCATGCTCAAGCTCTCCCTCGGCCTGCGCATCACCAACTCCCGCAGGGAGAACCTGCGCAAGGAGCTGCACCGGGGCGTCGAGGTCCACCGACTGCTCCGTACCGGGCTCGCCGCTCAATGGCGGGCCGAGCACCCCGGATTCGACATCGTCCGGGACCCGGCCTGGCTCGCCGTCGACGACCCGTCGGGCCGGCCCCTGACTGGTCTCGATGTGATGATCCGCAACAACCCCTTCGGTCAGAGCGATGCCTGCTGCATCGCCGGACTCGTCTCCCCACGCCCCTCTGCCGGGCCCTTGGGGGACCGGCCCGCAGGCCACCCGGTCACGTCCCGGCTCGCCGACATCGTCACGGGACTCGCCGCCCGCACGGGACGCTCGTCCGGCGCCGTCTCGGCCGAGTGGTTCCTGCGCTACCTGGAACACGTCGTGCGTCCCGTGCTGTGGCTCGACGGCGAGGCCGGCATCGCCCTGGAGGCCCACCAGCAGAACACCGTGCTGCTGCTGGACTCCGACGGCTGGCCCGTCGGAGGCAGGTACCGCGACAACCAGGGCTACTACTTCCGCGAGTCCCGCCGCTCCGAACTCGACGCCCGGCTCCCCGGCATCGGCAGGGACAGCGACACCTTCGTCCCCGACGAGGTCACCGACGAACGCTTCGCCTACTACCTGGGCATCAACAACGTGCTCGGGCTCATCGGCGCCTTCGGCTCCCAACGGCTGGCGGACGAGGGCCTCTTGCTCGCTGCCTTCCGACGGTTCCTCGAAGGCGCGGCCACCGGCGCGGACTGCCTCGGAAGTCCGCTGCCGCGCCGCCTGCTCGACACCCCCTCCCTGCGCTGCAAGGCCAACCTCCTCACCCGACTCCAGGGCCTCGACGAACTCGTGGGTCCCGTCGACACGCAGTCCGTCTACGTCACCATCGCCAACCCCCTCCTGTCCTGATACCTCCGCCTCAACGACCGACCTGTGCGTAACCGAACCTCCGCGCCCGTCATGACCTCCCCGGCTCACCGAGTCCGTCGCCGCCCCGGCATCGCCCGGGGCGGCGGTGGACGAGGTACCCGCGCGCAGCGTCGACCGGGACATCCGAAAGCCCCGCATCTTCACCTGAGAGGAACGCCACCGTGCCCCCGACCGATGCGAGCAGCGAGGCCGGCACCACCCCCACCGTCGGTCCGGTCGAGGCCGTGCCCCGCGCTCAGAGCGATGACGCCCAGGACACGGTGGACCTGCGCCTTCCCACGGAGCTGCTCGGATCCGGAGCCGGGCACGACCAGCCGCTGCCGAGTGCTCGGCCCGCCGGTGAGGAGTGGCAGAACGCCGATCCAGCTGCTCTGTTCGCGGACGACCTGCTCGACGGCGTGGGGGAGTGGGGTCCGGCCACGACCGCCTCAGGTGTCTTCCAACTCGTGCCCGCCCGCCTGGAGCGCGACCTGGACCTCGTCAGCCGGTGGATGAACGACCCTGCCGTGGCGGCATTCTGGGAACTGGCCGGCCCCGACGCCGTCACCGCCGACCATCTGCGCGCCCAACTCGGCGGTGACGGCCGCAGCGTCCCCTGTCTCGGCGTGCTGGGCGGCACGCCGATGAGCTACTGGGAGATCTACCGCGCCGACCTCGACCCACTCGCCCGCTACTACCCGTCCCGTCCGCACGACACCGGTATCCACCTGCTCCTCGGCGCCGTCGCGGACCGGGGACGGGGTCTCGGGACCGCACTCCTCACCGCGGTCGCCGACCTCATCCTCGACCACCGGCCGTCGTGCTCACGCGTCGTGGCGGAGCCGGACATCCGCAACACCCCTTCCATCTCAGCCTTTCTGAGCGCTGGATTCCGCTTCTCTGCGGAGATCGACCTCCCGGACAAGCGGGCCGCGCTCATGATCCGTGACCGGGCTCTGCGCTCCGTGCTCTGAGCCCATCACTTTCAGTACACCGCTCGCCCCGATCCGGTTCCCTCTCGAGGAGTCCCCGTGCCGAATCCGTCCGACGCCCCGCGGCCCGCAGCACCGCACGTGTTGTACGACCCGCCCGAGCTGACGCGCCAGAACTGGGAACGGGCCGGCTCCAGGCTGCTGGCCAAGCTCGTCGCCGAGTTCGCCTACGAAGAGATCATCGCGCCCGAACCCGCCGCGACAGACCCCGACGGTCGGACGGCCGGGCCGGGCGAGCGCCGCTCCTACACCCTGCCCGTACCGACACCAGCAACTTCAGTCGGGCCGACGGGGAGCGGCGGACCGGCCGGAGTCGGCGAGACGCTCCGCTTCCGCGCCCGCCGGGGCGCCTACGGAAGCTGGCAGGTCGAACCGGACTCGCTGACCTGGGTGGCTTCCACCGACCCGCGAGCTGCCGTGCAGACGCCGGCAGGAGCGGGCCGAGACACGGAGTCGGCTTCTTCGGGGCCCGGGGAGGAGGCCCCGGAGACGACCGACAGCGCCGCACCCGGCCGCCCGGCGAACGACCCGCTGGACTTCCTCATCCGCGCGCGTACGCTCCTCGGCCTCGACGGCACCACGCTGGGGCACCTCATCCGGGAACTGACGGTCACGCTCGCCGCCGACGCCCGGCTGGACCACTCGGCCATCACGGCGGCGGAGCTCGTCGGCCTCGGGTACGCCGAACTGGAGGGCCATCAGACGGGCCACCCCTGGCTCGTCCTCAACAAGGGCCGCATCGGCTTCTCCGCGACCGACGCCGCTCGCTGGGCCCCCGAGGCCCGGCGCCCCACCCGCCTGCCCTGGATCGCCGTCCACCACAGCCTGGCCACCTACCGCGGCGTGGCCGGACTCGACTCGCCCGACCAGCTCTACCAGCGGGAACTTGACCCGGAACAGCAGCAGTTGTTCACCCGTGCCCTGCACGCTCGAGGTGTCGACCCGGCCGAGTACCTCTGCCTGCCCGTGCATCCCTGGCAGTGGGACGACATCGTGCTGCCCCTGTTCGCCCCGGCCGTCGCGGCCGGCACGATCGTCCCCCTCCCGTGCGACGGCGACCTGCGGCTGCCGCAGCAGTCCATCCGCACGTTCCTCAACACGAGCCGGCCCGACCGGCTCACCGTGAAGCTCCCCCTGTCGGTGCTCAACACCCTTGTGTGGCGCGGACTCCCCACCGAACGCACCAAGGCCGCGCCCGCCGTCACGACATGGATGCGCACTCTGCGCGACGCCGACCCCTTCCTGCGCGACGAGTGCGGTGTCGTCCTCCTCGGCGAAGTGGCCTCCGTGACCGTGGAGCATCCCCTGTACGACGGGCTCGACGAAGTGCCCTACCAGTACAAGGAACTCCTCGGGGCGATCTGGCGCGAGCCTTTGACCGGCCACCTGGCCCCGGGCGAGCGCGCCCGGACACTCGCCTCCTTGCTGCACACCGACCCCGACGGCCGTGCGTTCGTGGCCGAACTGGCGGAGCGTTCGGGGGTCGACCCGAAGGTCTGGCTGACGCGTCTGTTCGCCGCGCTGCTGCCGCCCCTGCTGCGCTTCCTCTACCGGTACGGCACCGTCTTCTCACCACACGGGGAGAACGCGATCGTCGTCTTCGACGAGCAGGACGTCCCCGTGCGTCTGGCCGTCAAGGACTTCGTGGACGACGTCAACATCAGCGCGGAGCCACTGCCGGAGCACGCCTCGATGCCACAGGACGTCCGCGACATCCTGCTCACCGAACGCCCCGCCTTCCTGACACAATTCATCCACTCCGGGCTCTTCGTCGGCGTCTTCCA
>NZ_WWIA01000433.1 GCF_009870065.1 Streptomyces sp. SID5785
ACGCGAGTGCCGCACGGTCGTCCCCGCACACGGGTACGGCGAGCGGGCGGCCGTCGAAGACCGGCGGGCGCATGCGCCACACGTCCTCGTGGCAGAGGTTGAACGCCTTCACCACGTGCGCCCCGGGCGCCGCCGCGGCGAGACGCAGCGCGGCGGAGGGGCCCGTACCGGTGAGGAGGCGGAATCCTTCCCCGACGGGGTTGGAGCAGTCGAGGAGCACCTTGCCCCTCAGTGCCGCGCGCCGTGCGCCGACCACGTCCTCGCCCACCCCGAACGGCAGTGCCACGAGCACCACTTCGCCGAACGCGGCGGCCGCGTCCAGGCTGCCGTGCCCCGGCGCCGGCCTCGCCGCTGCCCTCGTCCCCGCGCCCGCTGCCGCGCCCGCGCCGATGCCCGCCGCCAGCCGCTCCGCCTTCCGCGCGTCCCGGCCGCCGACGAACACGTCGTGGCCCGCCCGCACCCAGTGGGTGGCCAATGCTCCGGCCATACCGCCCGTCCCCATGACGCCGATCCTCATCAGGTCCCCTCTCGGAATCCGGTCCGCCGATCCACATCGACGCTACGGAGACGCTCAGGCACCATTCGGTACGTGACTACCGACGCCTACCTCGCCGACTGCCGTGCCCGCCTCGCCTTCGACCTGCTCTCCCACACCTGGAACGCGGTGGTGCTCTGGGCCCTGCGCGAGGGTCCGAGGCGTCCGGCCGAGCTCCAGGCGCACATCGGGGGGATCAGCTCCAAGGTCCTGACGGAGACCCTGCGCCGACTGCAGTTCAACGGCCTGGTCGTCCGCACGCGGCACCCCGCCCCGGCCCCTCGCGTCGACTACAGCCTGACCCCACTGGGCCGCACCCTGCTTGCCCCGATCGACGCGTTCGGCGCGTGGGCCTTCGAGCACGGGGACGAGGTCATGGCGGCACAGGAGGCGGCGGAGGACGAGGCGCGGGTAGAGGCGGAGGCGGTGACGCGGCAGACCTGACAACGCCCGGCGGCCGGGCGTCGGCGCTGTCCCGCCGCGCGGACCGGGCGCGTCGTCAGACGGCGGCCAGACCGGCCCGCGCCGCGTCCATGAACGCGCTCTTGTGCTCCTCCACGTGCTCGTTGACCGGTATGTCACCAATCTCCCGCCAGACGGCCTGATTCAGCGCCCACGCGTAGGACTGTGCCGGGTCGCGGAGACCGGCGTGGCAGACCAGGGCGAGATGCCGCTCCGCGATCCACAGTCGGCCCATCACGGCCGACGCGGCGCCGTGCCACGCCTCGTCCTCGCCCCATGCCTCGGGGCGGCGATAGGCCACCCCCTCCGCCTCCTGGACGCACGCGAGGAAGTCCTTGACCGCCTGGACCTGTTCGGTGCGACGGGCCTCCCGGTCCGCCGCGACCCGCCGGCGCTCGTCGAGCCGCTCGGCGGAACGCTGCGTCGCGCGTTGCGACCATGCCGTCAGTCCGCCGCCGAGCACCACGCCGGCCAGCGAGAACAGCGGCGCCCACACTTCTGCCGACATGCGGCACTCCCCCTCCTCGCGCGGCGGACCGAACTCACCGCACACTGCCGCGAAGCCGCACCATCGCGCGTTGCAGATCGTCGAACACCCGCTGCTCCTGGCGCGGATCGGCATGTGACGAGCCGAAGATCCCGTCGCGCGCGGACCGTGCCCGCACATAGGCGTCGAAGCGGGTGACCACATCGGCGATCAGCTCGTCATGCCCGCAGTGCCGGCGCTCAGATGCAGTCACGGCACATCGATTCATCGCGGAACGCAATGGGGCGCAACGGTGTATTTCCTGGCACGGTGAGACCTTCCGGGTACGACGGACAGAAGTGCCGACCAGACTTCCCGGCTCACCACACGCCGCTCACCAGAGGTTCGGGACGTGACGCGCCCACGCTACTGGCTTCCGGGGCGGACGGGGAAGCCACCCCCGGAAGGAAGGCCTCGCGCCTACGCGCCTCCCCTGGCCCGCGCGACGAGCATGCGGGCCAGGTCCGTGCTGCGGGACAGCGTGTCCAGGGGCAGCGGCTGGGTGGCGAGCGTCCCTTCGTGCAGGACGAGGAGTTGAGCAGCGAGGGTGGACGGGTCGGAGCAGCCCGCGCCGGTCGCCAGCTCCTCGAACAGGTCCGACAGCCACAGCTTCTGGTTCTCGGCGATGCGGTGCGCGGGGTGCGCGGGGTCCGGCAGTTCGGCGAGCGCGTTGATGAACGCGCAGCCGCGCGTGTGCGTCGCGGACCAGGTCCGCAGGGCGTCGAAGGGCGCGGTGACGGCCTCGACCGGGCTGCCACACGCGTCGATCGCGGCGCGTACCAGCGTGCGCCAGCGCTCGTCCCGCGCCGCGAGGTAGGCGGCTACGAGACGGTCCTTCGACCCGAACTGGTTGTACAGGGTCCGCTTGGTCGTCCCGGAGTGCTCGGCGATGAGATCGACGCCGACGGCGGTGATGCCGCGCTCGTAGAAGAGTTCCTCCGCGGCGGCCACGATGCGGCGGCCGGCCGGAGTCAGGGGTGGGGCGTCCGGCATCGAGCACCTCTTCACCGATCGGTGTACCTTGGGCAGGGACAGGGTTCACCGATCAGTATACCCGTGAGGACTCAGGCGATGACTGTGCCCAGGACCATGCGCGCCATGCGGATCGTGCAGCACGGAGGCCCCGGGGTCCTCCGTCCGGCCGAGGTCGACGTGCCCACGCCACGTGCGGGCGAGGCGCTGATCGAGGTCGGCGCAGCGGCGCTGAACAACACGGACGTGTGGACCCGCGAGGGCGCCTACGGCCGGCCGGACGATCCCGCCGCCCTGTCGGGCTGGCGGGGTCCGCTCACCTTCCCGCGCATCCAGGGCGCCGATGTCGCCGGACACGTCGTGGCGGTCGGCGCCACCGGCGACGCGGGCCTCGTCGGGCTCCGCGTGGTCGTCGACCCGGCGACCTACGACGCCGCGGGACCCGATGCCCACCCGGTGGGCCTGATGGGCAGCGAACGCGACGGAGGGTACGCCGAGTACGTGACCGCTCCGGTGGACCAGGTCCACGACATGACCGGGTCGCCGCTCACGGTCGACCAGCTCGCCACGCTGCCGACCGCCTACGGCACCGCCCTCGGCATGATCGAGCGCGGGCGGCTGCACGAGGGCGAGACCGCGCTGGTCTCCGGCGCATCGGGCGGGGTCGGCCTCGCCCTCGTCCAGCTCGCCCGTGCGCGGGGCGCGCGGGTGCTGGCCGTCAGCAGCGGCGCCAAGATCGGCGCCGTCCGTGCGGCAGGCGCGCACGAGGTCGTCGACCGCGCACGGGACGTCCCGGGGCAGCTCCGCGCACTCGCCCCCGAAGGCGTCGACGTCGGGCTCGACGTGGTCGCCGGGAGTCTGGTGCACGACGGGCTGCCGCTGCTGCGCGAGGGGGGCCGCTGGGTGACCGCCGGCGCCCTCGGCGGTCACCAGGTCGGCTTCGACGTGCGCCGTCTCTACCTGCACAACCGGCAGTTGATCGGTTCGTCGATGCACACGCGGGCCCACTTCCGTCTCCTGATGGACCTGGCCCGGCGGGGCGACATCCGGCCTGCCGTCGCCGCGGCCTTCCCCCTCGGCGAGGCCGCACACGCGCAGGACGAGCTCGCCCGCCGCCGGCACGTGGGCAAGCTCGTCCTGCATCCCTAGGCCGTGTCCGCAAAGTCCCTCCGGCCGGTCAGCCCGGCGCGCCCCGCCGCACGCGCGGGCGGGTGAGGATCGCGCGGAGTTCGGCCGGGGGGATCTTCGGGGTGCGGTCCGCGGTGAGGAGGCCGTTGATCTCCTGTTCCGTGTCCGTGAACTGGGTGTAGCAGAAGCCTGCGAGCCCGGAGTCGACGGCGGCCGTCACGAGCTGCGCGAGCCGCTCGGCGAAGTCCTCCTTCGTGGCGACCGTGTCGTAGCCGAACCACTCGGCGCCCTCGGCCGGTTCGAAGGTGGCGCCGCCGAACTCACTGAGCACGACGGGCTGTCCCTCGTGGCGGACGCCGTCGAGAGTGACACGCTTGGCGCCGGGCCACTGTTCGGCGAGGTCGCCGCGCCGGAGCGCCGCGCTGCCGTACCGCTCGCGCAGCACCTCGGCGTCCTGCGTGTAGTCGTGGACGCCCCAGATGTCGGCGGCGGAGATCTCCCAGCCGTCGTTGGAGACGGCGGGGCGTGAGGGGTCGAGGGACTTGGTGAGGTGGTAGAGGGCGTCCATGAAGTGGCGCTGCGCGGGCACCAGGGCGGGGTTGGGCACGGACCACGATTCGTTGACCGGGATCCAGGCGACGATGGAGGGATGGCTGTGGTCGCGGCTGAGGGCCTCGGTCCACTCGGCGACGACGCGCTGCGCCGTCCGCGTGCCGAACGTGTAGGCGGAGGGCATCTCCTCCCACAGCAGGAGGCCCAGCCGGTCGGCCCAGTACAGGAAGCGGGGGTCCTCGATCTTCTGGTGCAGGCGCAGGCCGTTGAGGCCGATCTCCTTGGCCAGTTCGGCGTCGCGGCGCAGGTCGTCCTCGGTGGCCGACAGGTGGGACGCGGGCCAGTAGCCCTGCTGGAGGGCGAACCGCAGGAAGTACGGCTTGTGGTTGAGGAGGAAGACGCCGTCGTCCCAGCCGATGTCGCGCAGCCCGAGGTAGGACGTGACCCGGTCGACGGGCGCGGCGTCGGCACGGTCCGCGTCCGCTTCCTCCACCTCGACGGTGGCGTCGACGAGATGGGGGTGCTCGGGCGTCCAGAGCAGGTCGTCGAGGTCCTGGCCGTGGCGCAGGGCCGGCACGGCGATGTCGAACTCCGTCTCCTGCTCCTCGGTGCGCAGGTGCTGTTCGGCGAGGATCCGGTCGCCGTGGGCCAGGCGGACCGTCACGGTCAGCGGGCGGCGCGGCCACCGGCTGAGTCGGACCAGGCACCGGACGCGGGCGTGGGCGACGTCGGGGGTCCAGTGCAGGACCGTGACGTGCTGGTCCGGGACCTCCTCCAGCCAGACCGGCTGCCAGATGCCGGAGGTGCGGTGGTACCAGATGACGTGCGGGTCGCGGCGCCAGTCCTGCTTGCCGCGGGGCTGCGTGGCGTCGAGCGGCTGGTCCTCCGCACGGACGACGAGCACCTGCTCGTCGCCGGGGCCGACGGCCTCGGTGAGATCGCAGCTGAAGCCCGTGTGACCGCCTTCGTGACGGCCCACGAGGTGCCCGTTCAGCCAGACCTCGGCGCGGTGGTCCACGGCGCCGAAGTGCAGGAGCAGCCGGCGCCCGGGGGCCGGCCGGGACACGGCGAGGGTGCGGCGGTACCAGAGCACGGGGTGGTGTCCGGTGTCCCCCAGCCCGGACGCCGCCGACTCGGGCGGGTGCGGCACGTGCACGGTGCGG
>NZ_WWIA01000434.1 GCF_009870065.1 Streptomyces sp. SID5785
CAGGGGCGCGGGGAACTGCGCGAGAAGCCCCACGCACCCGCACCCGAGATCCCAGGAGCTAGCCCGCCGCCCTCGGCAGCCTGCGCTCCCACGTCCGGTGGAACACCACCTCGTCCCCGGCCCGGCACACGACCTCGTTCGAGGTCACGAACTCCCGCTCCGTGCAGGAGATCTCCGAGCGGGTCTCCACCCGCGCGTCCCACCCCCGCTCGGGCCGGTGCAGCCGGATCGTCCAGTCGGAGCGGGTGCGGGCCGAGAGGGGGTCCGCCTCCTGGACGACGTACGTCTCCAGGGCGTCCTCGGTGAACTCCAGGCCGTCCGGGTAGACCCGGGTCCCGCCGTACTTCGGGTCGACCTCGAGCCGCCACTCGCCGCGCGCGACATCCCGCACGACGAGCCGCTCCGGCCGCTCCTCCTCGTCCAGCGCGGCGGGGAAGACGACCCCGAGCGGCTCGGACTGTTCGGGCTCCCCGAAGGTGATCTCCGGCCCGTCCGCCGCCTCCCGCACCGGCAGCTCGAGGGAGCTGCCCTGCGGGTCGAGTGTGAAGCCGCGCTGGGAGCCGGGCTGCGGCCAGATCCAGGGCCAGTACGCGGAGGACACGGCGAGCCGGATGCGGTGCCCGGCGGGGAAGACATGGCCGATGCCGTTCAGCTCGAAGGTGACGTCCTCGGTCATGCCCGGCACCATGGGCACGGTCACCGAACGCCCGTGCCGGGTCGAGAAGTTGAGGACGCCGCGCGTCACGAGGGTCGACGAGCCGTCGGGCGCGACGTCGCAGAGCCGGGCGACGGCCTGTCCGCGCGGCACCGGCGACGTGACCCGCAGCCGGACCCGGGGCCGCCCGAGCACCGCCGTGTCGGCCGGCACCTCGAACTCGAAGCAGGCCGACTTCGCGTCCTCGTCCCGCTGGTCGGGCGGCAGGTCCGCGTCGTTGCCGAACGGGAAGAAGCGGCCCGCGTCCAGGCCCGTCTGCTGCGGGGAACGGACCGGCACCGGCGCGCCCTGGAGCGCGTACGTGACGGGCGTGACGTGCGGGGAGGGCCAGGACGGGTCGCCGACCCAGCGGCCCGGCAGCTCCGCGTAGACGGTGGCGGGCGGATGGGAGTCGCTGAGCCAGGAGCGCAGTTTCGGCTCGGCCATGATCCCCGTGTCTTCGCCCTTGAGCCAGTGGTCCCACCAGCGCAGCGTCTCCTGGAGGAAGCCGATGCCGGGGCCGGGCGGCAGGCAGCGGTCCGGGTACTGGTGCGACCAGGGCCCGATGATGCCCCGCACCTGGTCGTCGGGGAGCGCGTGGACCAGCCGCAGCACGGTGTCCCGGTACGGGTCGTGCCAGCCGCCGACGGCGAGGACGCCCGCCGTGATCGCCGTGTAGTCCTCGCAGACGGAGCCGTGCCGCCAGTAGTCGTCGCGGGTCTGGTGGGCGAGCCAGGTGTGGATGAACGGGTCGACCGCCTCCAGGCGCTCCGTCCACATCTCCTTCCAGGCGTCGCCCACGAACTCCGGGTCCGGCGGCCGGGACACGAACGCGAGCATGGTCGCCGCCCATGCGTGCATGTCGACGGCGAGCACGGAACCACCCATGTAGTGCACGTCGTTGTCATAGCGGTCGTCCGTGGAGCAGACGGTGACGATCGCCTTGAGCGGCTCGGGCGCGAGGGCCGCGATCTGGAGTGAGTTGAAGCCGCCCCACGAGATGCCGAACATGCCGACCCGGCCCGAGGACCAGGGCTGGGCCGCGAGCCAGTTCACGACCTCGACGCCGTCCGCGAGCTCCTGTGCGTCGTACTCGTCGCCGGGCAGGCCCTCCGAGTTGCCGTGCCCGCGCACGTCGACCCGTACGGAGGCGTAGCCGTGGCCCGCGTACCAGGGGTGGCGCTGCCAGTCGCGCGGCGCCGTCCAGTCGGAGAGCCGGTAGGGCAGGTACTCGAGGACGACGGGGACGGGCTCGTCGGTGGCCGGGCGCCAGATCCGGGCGAAGAGGGTCGTCCCGTCGGACAGGGGGATCCGGACGTCCTCGTGGGACACGTCGAAGGCGAAGTCGGTGCGGATGCGGGGTGCGGCAGGACTCATGGCAGTACCTCGGTGAGCGGCAGGACCTCAGTGAACGGGGTGCATGGTGCGGCGCAGCCACGGCGCCAGGGCGATCACGGCGAGACCGACGGCGACGGCGATCGCGCCGTTGACCCCGAAGTACGCCGGGTTGGAGACCTCTCCGTAGAGCTTCACGGTCTGGGCCTGGATGCCGTTGGCCAGGGCGAGGGAGAGGAACCAGAGAGACATGGTCTGGCTCGCGAAGGCCTGCGGGGCGAGCTTGGTGGTGGCGGACATGCCGGAGGTCTCCAGGAGGACGTCACCGAGCCCGAGCAGCAGGTACGAGCCGACGATCCACCAGGCGGCCATCCGGTACGAGTCGTCGGCGTGCCCGGAGGTCGGCAGGACCATCAGCAGGAAGGACAGGCCGCCGAGGATCACGCCCAGCGCGATCTTGTTGGAGGCGTGCGGCTGGCGTGGGCCCATCCGCGCCCACACGCCCGCGACGACGGGCGCGAGCGCCACCTCGAAGGCGCCGAGCGCGGAGGCGTACCAGCCGGCCGGGAAGTGGAAGCCGAGGATGGTGGTCTCGGCGTTCGTCGAGGCCAGCAGCATCATCGTCGAGTACGCCTGGAAGAGGATGAAGTTGAAGGCGACGGACGCGACGAAGAGGACCAGGTAGGGGCGGAGCCGGCCGCGCTCCTCGGCGGTGACGCGCGGGCTGCGGAACATGACGACGAAGTAGACGACGGGCGCGATCACCGAGATGACGGTGAGGACGTCGACGAAGCGGTCCATCGTGAGCCATCCGGCGGCCACGAGCGCGACGGCGAGCGCGGCCACGACGACGGCGCCCGCGGCCATCAGGCGCAGGGTCCGGCGCAGCGCGGCCTGCGGCAGCCGGTACTCGGCGGCGTCCTTGCGCCCGGCCAGGTGACGCCGCCCGGCGACGTACTGGATCAGGCCGAAGGTCATGCCGACGGCGGCGGCGGAGAAGCCCCAGTGCCAGCCCTTGTGGTCGCCGAGCCACGCGGTGATGAGCGGCCCGGCGAACGCGCCGATGTTGATGCCCATGTAGTACAGCGCGAAGCCGGCGTCGCGGCGCTCGTCGTCGGTGCGGTAGAGCTTGCCGACCATGGACGCCACGTTGGGCTTCAGCAGGCCGGTGCCGGCGCTGATCAGGCCGAGGCCGACCCAGGTCATCGTCGCGGTGGGCACCGCCATGGAGTAGTGGCCGCAGGCGATGAGGATGCCGCCCCACAGGACGGCCCGGTACGAGCCGAGGATCCGGTCGGCGAGCCATCCGCCCGCGACGGACACAAGATAGACAAGGGTGCCGTACGCGGCGGAGACCGACGCGGCGGTGCCCGGATCCATGCCGAGGCCGCCGTGTGCGACGGTGTCGGCGAAGTACAGGACGAGAATGGCCTGCATGCCGAGGAACGAGAAGCGCTCCCAGACCTCGAGCCCCGACAGCGTGAGCAGTCCGCGGGGCTGTCCGAGGAAGGCCGCGTCGTCGCCCGGCGGCGGTTCGGGGTCGGTGTCGGTCACGGTGCGGGACATGATGGGCACTCCCGGTCGTATCGGATGATCACGAACATACCGGGGGCGTCAGAAGAGCGCCTGGTGCGGACTGTCCGGGCGGGCGCCCCCTGTGATCGAAACGCGACCGGATACGCTGACTTGAGTGATGGCAGCGACACATCGACAAACCGTGTCATCGACCGAATGATCGACCGGGTTCGCCAGGTGATCGTCGTGATCGTCAGCAGACAGGAGACCCACTCGTGACCGTCGTCGGGACTTTCGGTCTTAGCGTGCGGGACCAGGCTCTCGAAGCCGATGTCCAGGCCGGATTGGCGGCTGTCGAGGAGGGACTGCTCGACGCCACCAAGAGCGAGGTTCCCTTCATCACGGAGGCGGCCCAGCATCTGGTGCGCGCCGGGGGCAAGCGCTTCCGGCCGCTGCTCGTGACGCTCGCCGCCCAGTTCGGCGATCCGTACGCGCCGGGCGTCGTGCCCTCGGCCGTCGTCGTCGAGCTCACCCACCTCGCCACGCTCTACCACGACGACGTGATGGACGAGGCGGACGTGCGCCGCGGCGTGCCCAGCGCCAACCAGCGCTGGGGCAACTCGGTGGCCGTCCTCACCGGCGACTTCCTCTTCGCCCGCGCCTCCCACATCCTCGCCGACCTGGGCCCGGACGCCGTCCGTATCCAGGCGGAGGCGTTCGAGCGCCTGGTCACCGGCCAGATCCTGGAGACCGCGGGCCCGGCCGACGGGCGCGACCCGGTCGACCACTACCTGGACGTGCTCGCCGGCAAGACCGGCTCGCTGATCGCCGTGGCCTGCCGGTTCGGCGCCATGATGTCCGGCGCCGACGAGACCGTCGTCGACGTCCTCACCCAGTACGGGGAGCGGCTCGGCGTCGCGTTCCAGCTCGCCGACGACGTGCTCGACATCGCCTCCGACTCGCACGAGTCCGGCAAGACGCCCGGCACCGACCTGCGCGAGGGCATCCCGACGCTGCCGGTGCTGCGGCTGCGCGAGCGCGCCGACCGGCTCGGTCTGACCGAGGACCGGGCGCTCGTCGAGCTCCTCGACTCCGACCTCACCGACGACGCCCGGCACGCCGAGGCGCTCACCCGGCTGCGGGCCCACCCGGCGCTCGAGCAGGCCCGCCGCGACACCGTGCGCTACGCGGAGGACGCCCGCGCGGCGCTCGCCCCGCTGCCCGAGTGCGAGGCCAGGGCGGCGCTGCTGGAGCTGTGCGACGCGGTGGTGCACCGGGCGGGCTGACGGTCCGCCACGCCCGCTCACCGTGCCGGGTGAACGGGGCGCCCGCCACCCGGAGGGGGAGGGGAACTCCGTGTCATCCCGTAGGCGTACACGGAGTTGATCCCGGGGTCTGACGTCTTTCCGGGCCCGCTTTGGTCAGATTGAGTCATCCACTCCTTACCGATTCAGGACCGTTTCGGGTGAGAATGGCGGCTCGGGGTGGAACGCAGACCGTACAGACCGAACGAGTGCACAGGACGGTAGGCCGCCGCCGATCACGGAGGTAGGGCAACAGACATGGCACCGTACGCATCCGAAGACAGCCAGGACGGCGGGACCGCCGGCACCGGCGCAGGACGGCGCAGGGCGGCCCGGTACGCGGTCCCCGTGGCCGTGATCGGGGTGGCCGCGGCGACGATCGGGCTGGTCCCGGCGCTCGCCGACTCCGGCGACCCCGACCTGCCGAAGATCACGGCTCAGGAACTCCTGCAGAAGATCGCGGCCTCGGACACCCAGCAGCTGTCCGGCACCGTGAAGATCCACACCGATCTGGGGCTGCCCTCGCTGGGCGGTGCCGCCTCCGGCATGCTGGGCGGCGGGGCCGGCGGTGACGAGGGCTCCTCGTCCGCGGACCCGAAGGCCAAGCTCACCGAGCTCGCCTCCGGCACGCACACCCTGCGTGTCGCGGCGGACGGCCCGGACCGGCAGAAGCTCTCGATCCTCGACGACGCGTCCGAGTACAGCCTGATCCACAACGGCAGCGACGTGTGGGCCTACGACAGCAAGTCGAACGAGGCCTACCACGCGAAGGACGCGGGGAAGCACTCCGGCGAGGACCGGGCGAAGCGGCACGAGGGCGAGCTGCCCGCCACGCCGAAGGAGCTCACGGACGAGATCGTCGAGGCGGCCGGCGACACGACGTCGTTCACGGTGGACGGCACCGCCCAGGTCGCGGGCCGCGACGCCTACCGGCTGCAGATCAAGCCGAAGCAGTCCGGTTCGACGGTCGGCGCGATCACGGTCTCCGTCGACGCGAAGACCGGCACGCCGCTGAAGTTCTCGCTGACCCCGGCGAGCGGCGGCGCGGCCGTCGTCGACGCGGGCTTCACCAGCGTCGACTTCGGCAAGCCGGCCGCGTCCACCTTCGACTTCAAGCCGTCGAAGGGCACCAAGGTCACCGAGGCCGACGACGCGCACCGCAAGGCCGCGGAGCACGGCGACCACGCGCGGCGCATGCCGCAGGGCGCCGGTGCGGCCGGGGACCTGAAGGTCGTCGGCGAGGGCTGGACCTCGATCGCCGAGCTGAAGCTGCCGTCCGGCGCCGGGATGCTCGGCGGCGGCACGGACGCGGACTCCGGCGCCGACATGCCGGCCGACGCCCAGAAGTTCCTCGACTCGCTGGGCGACAAGGTCAAGGGCGACTTCGGCACGGGCACGGTCTACTCGACGCGCCTGGTCAATGTCCTGGTCACCGAGGACGGCAAGGCCTACGCCGGTGCCGTCACCAAGGAAGCGCTGGTGAAGGCCGCCGACGCGGGCTGATCCGGCACGGCGCAGCACGGGTGAGGGGGCGGGGCCGAGCGCCCCGCCCCCTCACCTCGTCACGACGCGAGGGAGGGGCATGGCGCCGGTCATCGAGACCCGCGAGCTCAGCAAGCGGTACCGCGGCGGGCACCTGGCCGTCGACGGGCTCAGCCTGACCGTGCCCGAGGGGGCCGTCTTCGGCTTCCTCGGGCCCAACGGCTCGGGCAAGACCACCACCATCCGCATGCTCATGGGCCTGATCGAACCGACGTCCGGCACCGCGCGGGTCCTCGACCGGCCGATGCCCCGCGCGGCGCGGACGGTGCTGCCGCAGGTCGGCGCCCTGATCGAGGGCCCGGCCCTGTACGGGTTCCTGTCCGGCCGGGACAACCTGCTGCGGATCGACTCCGCGGACCCGACGGCCGACCCGCGCACCCGCCGGGGCCGGGTCGCGGCGGCCCTGGAGCGGGTCGGGCTCGCGGCCGCCGCGGGCAGGAAGGCGAAGGCGTACTCCCTCGGCATGAAGCAGCGGCTCGGGCTCGCCGCGGCGCTGCTCCAGCCGCGCCGGCTGCTCGTCCTGGACGAGCCGACGAACGGCCTGGACCCGCAGGGCATGCGCGAGATCCGCACCCTCGTGCGCGAGCTGGCCTCCGACGGCACGACCGTGTTCCTCTCCTCCCACCTGCTGGACGAGATCGAGCAGGTCTGCACGCACGCCGCGGTGATGGCGCAGGGCCGGCTCCTCACCCAGGGGCCGGTCGCCGAGCTCGCGGCGGGCGCGCGGGGCCGGCTCACCGTCACGACACCCGACGTCCCGGACGCGGTGCGGGTCCTCAAGGAGCAGGGCGTCGTGATCCTGGAGAGCGGGCAGGAGCGGGTCACGGCCGAACCGCCGCCCGCGGAGACCGACCTCGCGGAGCTGACCGCGGCGCTGGTCGCCGCGGGGGTCCGCGTCCGCGGCTTCGGTGTCGAACGGCCCTCGCTGGAGGACGCGTTCGTGGCGCTCACGGGAGAGGGATTCGATGTCGCGGGCTGAGGCGGTGCCGACGGGGGCGGCGGTGGCGCGGGGCGGCCGGTTCCGCTGGACGTTCGGTCTGTTCCGCAACGAGCTGACCACGACGTTCCGTCGCTGGCGCACGCTCGCGCTGCTCGCGGTGCTGGCCGCGGTGCCGGTGCTGATCGGCGTCGCGGTGCGGATCGAGACGAGCGACGGCTCCGGGGTCGGCGGGGGCGGACCGGAGGGCGGCGGCCCCGCGTTCATCGCGCAGATCACGAACAACGGGCTGTTCCTCGTGTTCACGGCGCTGGCCGCGACCCTGCCGTTCTTCCTGCCGATGGCGGTCGGGGTGATCGCGGGCGACGCGGTGGCGGGCGAGGCCGGGTCGGGCACCCTGCGCTATCTCCTGGTGGCCCCCGCGGGCCGCACCCGGCTGCTCCTGACCAAGTACGCGACGACCATGACGTTCTGCCTGGTGGCGACGCTCGTGGTGGCGGTGTCGGCGCTGGCCACCGGGGCGGTCCTGTTCCCGCTCGGCGATCTGGTCACGATCTCCGGGACCACGATCGGCTTCGGCGAGGGGCTCGGCCGGGCGCTTCTGATCGCCGTCGCGGTGGCGCTGTCGCTGGTCGGGATCGCGGCCCTCGGGCTGTTCGTCTCGACGCTGACGAACAGCGGGATCGCGGCGATGGCGACCACGGTCGGCCTCCTGATCACGGTGCAGATCCTCGACCAGATCCCGCAGCTGCACGCGATCCAGCCGTACTTCTTCTCGCACTACTGGCTGTCCTTCGCGGACCTGATGCGCGAGCCGGTCTACTGGACCGATCTGGTCAAGAACCTGGAGCTCCAGGCGCTGTACGCGGCGGTGTTCGGCTCGGCGGCCTGGGCCCGCTTCACGGCGAAGGACATCACGGCGTGAGCGCCCCGTCCTCGTAGGGGAAGCGGGCGAGCGGCGCGTCCCGGGCGAAGAAGCTCTTGGCGCGGGCCAGGGCGTCGGTGTCGGTCAGGACGTCACCGGGCCTGCTGCCGTTGCCGAGCAGCACCCCGCCGAACCGCATGCCGAGGTACGCCGCCGAATTGCGCAGCGTTCCGGTCAGCGGGTCCGCGACGACCTGCTCCGCGTGGGCGAGCGCCGTGACGCCCCACAGGGTGCGCCCGGCCATCGTCTCCTTGAAGTCGACGCCGGGGGTGCGCAGCCAGCCCGACCAGTGGTCCAGGTAGCGCTTGACGGACGCCGACACGGAGTACCAGTACAGCGGCGACACGATCACGAGGTCCGTCGCGTCGAGGGTCGCGTCGAGCAGCAGCGCGGTCGCGTCGCCGCGGGGCCGGACGTGGTCGCTGTCGTGGCGCAGGTCCTCGAAGTCGGGGAGGCGGTGCTCGGCGAGGTCGATCCAGCGCCGGCTCACGCCGGGCGGCAGCTGCTCGGCGGCCCGGCGCGCGAGCAGTTCGCTGTTGCCGTCGGGGCGGCTGCTGCCGAGCACGAACAGGAAACGGCGGTCGGACGGGCCGTCGGACAGGTGATCGGACATGGCTCCCCCTGGGGCGCAGGCAGTGGTTACATGCGCTTGCAGTATATGCAGATGCATTGATGTGAGCCAGGGGGATCCGATGCATGGGATCCGGGGGGAGTGAATCGGGGGGATCCGGAGGGGCCGCGCGGGCTCACTGCACGTCGAACTCGTTGCCCTCGGGGTCGGCCAGCGTCACCCAGGAGCCGCCCTGCGCCGTCACCTCGTGCAGGACCCGCGCCCCGAGGCCGGTCAGCCGCCGGACCTCCGCGTCCCGCCGCTCCCCGCCCACGTGCAGGTCCAGGTGCAGCCGGTTCTTGCCGCTCTTGGGCTCGGGGACGCGCTGGAAGAGGATGCGCCGGCCGAGCCCGGTGCCGCTGTCCGGCGCCACCGGGTCGTCCGGGTGCCGGACGGCCACGAGGTCGCGGAACGCGCGCCGGCCCCACCGCTCCACCGTGTCGGCCTCGGTGAGCGCCCCGAACCCGAGCAGCTGTCCGATCAATGCCGCGTTGTCCTCGATCACGTAGCCGAGGGCGCCGGACCAGAAATCGGCCTGGGCGTGCGGGTCGGCGGCGTCGACGACGAGTTTCCAGTCAAGGGTCATGCGACCGTTATAGGCCGCCGGTAGGCCGGGCGCCGTCCTACTGGGGTGTGCCGAGCGGCTCCCCGGCGGGGGACCCGGTGTCGTCGCGGGCCGTGGCCGCGCGGGCGGCGCGGGCCAGCTGCATCCGGCCGGCCCGCGCCGTGCGCAGGGCGTCCCAGGTCAGGACGGCCAGGGCGGCCCAGACCAGCGCGAAGCCGGCCCAGCGCTCGGGCGGCATCTCCTCGTGGAAGTAGGCGATGCCCAGCACGAACTGGAAGACCGGGGCCAGGTACTGGAGCAGGCCGAGCGTGGAGAGCGGGACGCGGATCGCGGCGGCGCCGAAGCACACCAGCGGGATCGCCGTCACCAGGCCGGTCGCCGCGAGCAGCGACGCGTGCCCGGGGCCCTCGGTGGTGAACGTGGCACGGCCCTCGGCGGACAGCCAGATCAGGTAGGCGAGCGCGGGCAGGAACTGCACGGCGGTCTCCGCGGCCAGCGACTCGACCCCGCCCAGGTTCACCTTCTTCTTCACGAGCCCGTACGTGCCGAACGAGAACGCGAGCGTCAGCGAGATCCACGGCGGCTGCCCGTAGCCGACGGCCAGGACCAGGACCGCGGCGGCGCCGGTGGCGACCGCCGCCCACTGGGCGGGCCGCAGCCGCTCCTTGAGGACCAGGACGCCGAGCGCGATGGAGACCAGCGGGTTGATGAAGTAGCCGAGCGAGGCCTCGACGACGTGGCCCGCGTTGACCGCCCAGATGTAGAAGCCCCAGTTCACGGTGATCACGGAGGCCGCGGCCACGACCAGCGCGAGCCGCCTCGGCCGGCGCAGCAGCTCGCGCAGCCAGTCCCACCTGCGCACGAACAGCAGGGCGATGCCGACGAGGGCGAGCGACCACACCATGCGGTGGGCGAGGATCTCCATCGCCCCGGCGGGCTTGAGCAGCGGCCAGAACAGGGGCACGAGGCCCCACATCCCGTACGCCGCGAATCCGTTGACGAGGCCGATGCGCCCCTCGTTGCCCGCCTGTCCCGCAGACCTTGCCGCCGCGTCCTCCACGGACCCTCCTCGCTCCACACGGCAGCCCCGCGGCGGCCACTGAGCAAGGTAGCGCCGCGGGGCGGGTCTGTCATGCCCGTATCGCCATACGGTCCTGACGGGTGCGGGGGCTACTTCAGCGCGGCGGCGATCGCGTCCGCGAGCGGGGTCGTCGGGCGGCCGATGAGCCGGGACAGCGCGCCGTCGCCGCGGGCCAGCAGGCCCTGCCCGACGGCCGTGTCGACGCCGACGAGGATCGCGGCGAACGGGGCCGGCAGACCGGCGCCCACCAGGATCTCCTGGTGCTGCTCCGGCGTGACCTCCCGGTGGACGATGTCCCGGCCGGACTGCCGGGCGACCTCGGCCGCGTACTCGGCGAGCGTCCAGGCGGTGTCGCCGCTCAGCTCGTACGCGCGGTTCTCGTGGCCCTCGCCGGTCAGGACGGCGACGGCGGCGGCCGCGTAGTCGGCGCGGGAGGCGGAGGCGATGCGGCCCGCGCCCGCGTTGCCCACGACGGCGCCGTGGGCGAGGACCGGCGCCAGGTTCTCCGTGTAGTTCTCGTGGTACCAGCCGTTGCGCAGGAACGTGTACGGCAGGCCCGAGTCGAGGATCAGCTGCTCGGTGGCCTTGTGCTCGTCGGCGAGCGCGAAGTCGGCGTCCGGGCCGCCCAGGATGCCCGTGTAGGCGAGCAGGGCCACGCCCGCGGTCCGCGCCGCGTCGACGACGGCTCCGTGCTGGGCGACGCGCTGCCCGACCTCGCTGCCGGAGACGAGCAGGACGCGGTCCCCGGCGCGGAAGGCGTCGGTGAGGGTCTCGGGCGCGCTGTAGTCGGCGATGCGGAGCTCGACACCGCGCGCGGCCAGCGGGGCGGCCTTCTCCTTGCTGCGCACGACGGCGGCGATCTCCCCGGCGGGCACGCCGGCGTCCAGCAGCCCTTCGACGACGAGGTGGCCGAGGTGTCCGGTGGCTCCGGTGACGACGAGGCTCATGAGGGGGTTCTCCTTCGGTGGGGCGTTCTGTCCTCACCGTAAGAGGTGCACTGTCGATTCGTAAGTACCCACTTTGAAGTAAGGTACTGGCATGACGGTAAGCAGCGAAGAGCGCGCCAAGGTGAGCCGGGTCCGGGAGTGGACGACGGGGCCGGGGCAGGAGATGTGTCCGCAGCGGCTCGTGCTGGAGCACGTCACCAGCCGCTGGGGGGTGCTCGTGCTGCTCGTGCTGGAGGAGCGGTCGTTCCGGTTCAGCGAGCTGCGCCGGGAGATCGGCGGGGTGAGCGAGAAGATGCTCACCCAGACCCTGCAGACGCTGGAGCGGGACGGCGTCGTGCACCGTGCCGCGCAGCCGGTCATCCCGCCGCGCGTCGACTACTCGCTGACGGACCTCGGCCGGGAGGCGGCCGCCCAGGTGCGGGCGCTCTCGGACTGGACGGAGCGCAGTCTCGACCGGGTGATGCAGGCGCGCGAGCGCTACGACGCGGCGCGCGCCGCGACGTCCTGAACACGCGCCGGCCGGGCGCACGTCCAGGACGTCACGACTTCACGACTCCGGGGCTCCAGACGTCGTACGGGGGACGGCTCAGCCCGCGACGGTCCAGGTGTCGCCACCGGCCAGCAGGGCGCCGAGATCCCCCTTGCCGTCCCTCTCGACGGCGGCGTCGAGCTGCTCGGCCATCTGCGTGTCGTAGACCGGCCGCTCCACGTTGCGGAAGACGCCGATCGGGGTGTGGTGCAGGGTGTCCGGATCGGCGAGCCGGGACAGGGCGAACGCGGTGGTCGGAGAGGCCGAGCGGGTGTCGTGGACGAGGATGTCCGCCCGGTTCGCGTCCGTCACCGCGACGACCTGGAGATCGCCGGTGGCCGGGTCGCGCACGACGCCCTTGGAGCCCTCGGCGCCGAAGACGATCGGCTGCCCGTGCTCCAGCCGGATCACGGCCTCCTCGGCCTGCTGCTTGTCCTTGAGGACCTCGAAGGCGTTGTCGTTGAAGATGTTGCAGTTCTGGTAGATCTCCACGAGGGCGGTGCCGGGGTGCTCGGCCGCCTCGCGCAGCACCGACGTGAGGTGCTTGCGGTCCGAGTCCACGGTCCGTGCCACGAACGAGGCCTCCGCGCCGATCGCGAGCGACACCGGGTTGAACGGCGCGTCGAGCGAGCCCATCGGCGTCGACTTCGTGATCTTGCCGACCTCGGAGGTGGGCGAGTACTGGCCCTTGGTGAGGCCGTAGATCCGGTTGTTGAACAGCAGGATCTTCAGGTTCACGTTGCGGCGCAGGGCGTGGATGAGGTGGTTGCCGCCGATGGACAGCGCGTCGCCGTCGCCGGTGACGACCCAGACGCTCAGGTCGCGGCGCGAGGAGGCGAGTCCGGTCGCGATGGCCGGGGCGCGGCCGTGGATCGAGTGCATCCCGTAGGTGTTCATGTAGTACGGGAAGCGGGAGGAGCAGCCGATGCCGGAGACGAAGACGATGTTCTCCTTGGCCAGGCCCAGCTCGGGCATGAAGCCCTGCACGGCCGCCAGGACCGCGTAGTCACCGCAGCCCGGGCACCAGCGCACCTCCTGGTCGGACTTGAAGTCCTTCATCGACTGCTTGGCCTCGGCCTTGGGCACCAGGTTCAGGAGTGACTCAGGCATCGATGGCCTCCTTGAGAGCCGTGGCGAGCTGCTCCGCCTTGAACGGCATGCCGTTGACCTGGTGGTAGCTCTCCGCGTCGACCAGGTACTTCGCCCGGATCAGGGTGGCGAGCTGGCCCAGGTTCATCTCGGGGATCACGACCTTGTCGTAGCGCGCGAGGACCTCGCCGAGGTTCTTCGGGAACGGGTTCAGGTGGCGCAGGTGGGCCTGTGCGATCGGTGTGCCCGCGGTGCGCAGCCGGCGCACGGCCGCGGTGATCGGCCCGTACGTCGAGCCCCAGCCCAGGACGAGGGTGCTCGCCGGGCCGGCCGGGTCGTCGACCTCCAGGTCGGGCACCTCGATGCCGTCGATCTTGGCCTGGCGGGTGCGGACCATGAAGTCGTGGTTGGCCGGGTCGTAGGAGATGTTCCCCGTGCCGTCCTGCTTCTCGATGCCGCCGATGCGGTGCTCCAGGCCCGGGGTGCCCGGGATCGCCCACGGGCGGGCCAGCGTCTGCGGGTCCCGCTTGTAGGGCTGGAAGACCTCGGTGCCGTCGTCCAGCGTGTGGTTCGGACCCTGCGCGAACCGGGTGCGCAGGTCCGGCAGTTCGTCCACCTCGGGGATGCGCCATGGCTCCGACCCGTTGGCCAGGTAGCCGTCGGACAGGAGGAACACCGGGGTGCGGTACGTGACCGCGATCCGGGCCGCCTCCAGGGCCGCGTCGAAGCAGTCCGCCGGGGTGCACGGGGCGACGACCGGGACCGGTGCCTCGCCGTTGCGCCCGTACATGGCCTGGAGCAGGTCCGCCTGCTCGGTCTTCGTCGGCAGGCCCGTCGAGGGGCCGCCGCGCTGGATGTCGACGACGAGCAGCGGCAGTTCGAGCGAGACGGCCAGACCGATCGTCTCCGACTTGAGGGCCACGCCGGGACCGGAGGTCGTCGTGACGGCGAGCGAGCCGCCGAACGCGGCGCCCAGCGCCGCACCGATCCCCGCGATCTCGTCCTCCGCCTGGAACGTCCGCACACCGAAGTTCTTGTGCTTCGACAGCTCGTGCAGGATGTCCGAGGCGGGGGTGATCGGGTACGAGCCGAGGTAGAGCGGCAGGTCCGCCTGCCGGGAGGCGGCGATCAGGCCGTACGACAGCGCCAGGTTCCCCGAGATGTTGCGGTAGGTGCCCGTGGGGAACGCGGTGGCGGCCGGTGCGACCTCGTAGGAGACCGCGAAGTCCTCGGTGGTCTCCCCGAAGTTCCACCCCGCGTGGAACGCCGCCAGGTTCGCCTTCATGATCTCGGGCTTGCGGCCGAACTTGGCCTTCAGGAACTTCTCCGTGCCCTCCGTGGGCCGGTGGTACATCCACGACAGCAGACCGAGCGCGAACATGTTCTTGCTGCGCTCGGCCTCCTTGCGCGAGAGGTCGAACTCCTTCAGCGCCTCGACCGTCAGCGTCGTCAGCGGCACCGGGTGCACGTGGTAGGCCTCGAGCGAACCGTCGTCGAGGGGGCTCGTGGCGTACCCCACCTTCGTCATGGCCCGCTTGGTGAACTCGTCGGTGTTCACGATGACTTCGGCGCCGCGCGGGACGTCCGCGATGTTCGCCCTCAGTGCGGCCGGGTTCATCGCGACCAGCACGTTCGGCGCGTCGCCCGGGGTCAGGATGTCGTGGTCGGCGAAGTGGAGCTGGAACGAGGAGACGCCGGGCAGGGTGCCGGCAGGGGCGCGGATCTCGGCCGGGAAGTTCGGCAGGGTCGAGAGATCGTTGCCGAACGAGGCGGTCTCCGAGGTGAAGCGGTCGCCGGTGAGCTGCATACCGTCACCGGAGTCGCCCGCGAACCGGATGATGACCCGGTCCACGCGCCGCACGTCCTTGCCCGGTGCCCCCGCGTGTGTGCGCTGTCCCCCGACGACCGCGCTGTCGGCCCCGTCGGCCTGCTCGGCGGTGCTACTGACCTGGCTGGTCACTGAACTGGACCTCCTTCGAGGCGGCTGTGCGGGCATGGCCGGCCCACCGGCCCTCCCAAGGTCCACCCTACGTCTGTAAGGGTCGCCTTCCTCTGAGCGATCGCAGAGCCGATCGCATGTTGAGACGGTTTTTCGCCCGCTGTCGCCATGGTCCGCACGCCCCCTGGGTCCCGCTCGCGCCCCTCTGGAAGAAGGCCGGGGCGCGTCCGCTATCTGACAGGGTGTCAGGTACTCAGGAGTTCAGGTAGGTCAGGACGGCCAGAACCCGGCGGTGATCCCCGTCACTCTGCGACAGGCCGAGCTTCAGGAAGATGTTGCTCACGTGCTTCTCCACCGCGCCGTCGCTCACCACCAGCTGGCGGGCGATCGCCGAGTTCGTCCGGCCCTCCGCCATCAGGCCGAGGACCTCGCGCTCACGCGGGGTCAGGTTCGCCAGGACGTCCTGCTTGCGGCTGCGGCCGAGCAGCTGCGCGACCACCTCCGGGTCCAGGGCCGTGCCGCCCTCCGCGACCCGCACCACCGCGTCCACGAACTCGCGGACCTCCGCGACCCGGTCCTTCAGGAGATAACCCACGCCGTGACTGGAACCCGCGAGCAGCTCCGTCGCGTACTGCTCCTCCACATACTGAGACAGCACCAGCACGCCGAGCCCCGGGAAACGGCCCCGCAGCTTCACGGCGGCACGGACCCCCTCGTCCGTGTGCGTCGGCGGCATCCGCACGTCCGCGACGACCACGTCCGGGAGCTGGTCCTGCTCGCCCAGCTCCGTGATCGTCTTCACCAGCGCCTCGCCGTCACCGACACCGGCCACGACATCGTGCCCCCGGTCGGTCAGCAACCGGGTCAGGCCCTCCCTGAGCAGCACTGAATCCTCGGCGATGACCACCCGCACCCTGTCCTCCACGTATCTCGGCCCCCCACCTGTGCCCCGGGCTCCTCGGCGCGGGGTCAG
>NZ_WWIA01000044.1 GCF_009870065.1 Streptomyces sp. SID5785
GTCCCCGCCCCCGTCAACGAGGTTGTCCGGTCCATGAATTCACGTCAGCGCCGCGGCGTCATCCTCCTGGTCGTCTCGATCCTCTGCGCGCTCGGCGCGTTCGCCGGGGTCCTCGCGGTGATCCGTGACGTGAACTCCAAGGTGGGCCCCGAGAAGACCGCGTACCGGCTGCGCCAGGACGTCGCCCCGTACAAGGAGCTGACGGAGAGCCAGTTCGAGAAGATCGAGATGCCCGAGCGGTGGCTGTCCGGCACCGCCGTGACCGACCTCCGGCAGATCCGCGGCAAGATCGCCGTCACGCAGCTCGAGAAGGGCTCCCTGCTCCAGTCCGACATGGTCGTCGCCCGGCCCGAACTCAAGCCGGGCCAGCAGGAGATCGCCATCATGATCGACGCGGAGACCGGCGTGGCCGGCAAGATCGACCCCGGCTCGAAGGTCAACATCTACGCGACGTTCAAGGCCGAGAACGACAAGCAGCGCGACCAGTCCAAGGTCATCGTCGAGAACGCGCAGGTGCTCGACGTCGGCAAGCTCACCCCCATCGAGGAGCAGGGCGCCGGATCCTCCGACCGCGGCGGCAGCGCCGCACGCCGCCAGGGCGAGGCCGTGCCCATCACGTTCGCCCTGTCGGCCGCCGACGCCCAGCGCGTCGCCTACGCCGAGTCGTTCGCCACCCACGTACGCCTCGCCCTCGTCGCGCCCGGCGGGGACACGGCCATCGCCCCCGGCGACCGCTCCTACACGCTCGACGAGGACAAGTGAGGGCCGCCCCGGGGCCGCACACCCCCACGGGCCGAACGGAAGGCGGACCGTCATGACCACCCGGATCCTTGTCGCGGTCGGGGAGCCCGAGAGCGCCCGGGCGCTGATCACCCTGCTCTCCCAGCTGCCCGACGCCGAACCCGCCCCGCCCGTCCCGGACTCCACCGCGCTGCTCGACACCCTCGCGCGGCTCGCCGCCGAGTCCCTCGACGAACTGCCCGAGGTCGTCCTCGTGCACGAGCGGATCGGCCCGGTCCCCGCCCTCGACCTCATCCGCGACCTCGTGCAGCGCTTCCCCGCGGTCGGCGTCGTCCTGGTCACCGCCGACACGAGCCCGGCGCTGCTCACCGCCGCGATGGACAGCGGAGCGCGCGGCATCGTCGCCTTCCCCCTCGGCTACGACGCCCTCGCCGAGCGCGTCCAGGCCGCCGCGTCCTGGTCCGCCGGGATGCGCCGCCACCTCGCCGGCGGCCCGGGGCACGAACTGGTGCCGGCCGGCGGCGGTGGCCGCGTCGTCACCGTCACCGGCGCCAAGGGCGGGGTCGGCACCAGCCTCGTCGCCGTCCAACTCGCCCTCGCCGCCCGGGCGTCCGGCCGCAGCGTCGCCCTGCTCGACCTCGACCTCCAGTCCGGCGACATCGCCTCCTACCTCGACGTCCAGTTCCGCCGCTCCGTCGCCGACCTCGCGGCCATCCGCGACATCACCCCGCGGGTCCTCGCCGACGCCGTCTTCACCCACGAGACCGGCATCGACCTCCTCCTCGCCCCCGCCGACGGCGAGCGCGGCGAGGAGGTCACCGACCGCGTGGCCCGCCAGGTCGTCCACGCCCTGCGCGCCCGCTACGAGGTCGTGGTCGTCGACTGCGGCACACAGCTCGGCGCGGCGGGCGCGGCCGCGATCGAACTCGCCGACCAGGCCGCCCTCCTGGTCACTCCGGACGTCATCGCGGTCCGCGCCGCCAAACGCATGGTCCGCCTGTGGGACCGCCTCCAGATCCGCAAGGCCGAGGAGACGGTCACGGTCGTCAACCGGTACGCCCGCTCCGCCGAGATCCAGCCGTCGCTCGTCGAGCGCGTCACCGGCACGAAGACCGCCGCGACCACCGTCCCCGCCGCCTACAAGGAGCTCCAGGCGGCCGTGGACGCGGGCCGTATGCAGGACCTCGACAACCGCTCGACGGTCAAGCAGGCCATCTGGACCCTCGCCGCCGAGCTCGGCGTCGTCGCCGCCCCGGCCGCGGAGACGGGCGGCCGCCGGACCCGCCGCCGCGGCGACAAGGGCGCCGTCACCCTCGAGTTCGCGGCGATGTTCCCGCTGGTCCTCGTCGTGATGGGCCTGCTCTGGCAGTGCGTGCTGTACGGGTACACGTACTCGCTGGCCGGGAACGCGGCGGACGAGGCGGCACGGGCCGCGACCGCCGCGTACGCCACCGCCGGTGACGGCCAGGGCGCCTGCGCCGCCGCCGGTCGCGAGCACCTCCCGTCGGCGTGGAGCGGCGCGACGGTGCACTGCACCCCCGAGGGCACGGTCGTGAAGGCCACGGTAGAGGTGAAGGTCCCCCTGTTCTTCCCAGGAATCAACCCGGGTTGGTCCGTCAGGGGCGAAGCAGGAGCAGCGACAGAGAAAGCCCCACCCCAGTGACCCCCCCGAGGCCGGAAAGAAGCCCCGCCCCGCCGGAGCGCCCCGAAGGGGCGCGGGGAACTGCGCGCCCAGCCACGACG
>NZ_WWIA01000435.1 GCF_009870065.1 Streptomyces sp. SID5785
TGGGCCGAGCTCGTGACCGAGGGCGAAGGCCATGCGCAGCACGGACGTCTTCGCCAGGTCGTAGAAGAACGAGTTGCGGTAGTGCGCGCCGTTGTACTCGGCGGTGCCGTCGGTGACCTCGACGACGAGTCCGCCGGGCCGGCGCAGGAGCAGCGGCAGCGCGTGGTGACTGGTGATCGCGTGGGTCTCGACGGCGAGCCGGAGCAGCCTGAGCCCCTTGTCGAGGTCGTGCTCCCACACGGGCGACTCCCAGGCGAAGAGGTGCTCGCCGCCCCAGATGTCGTTGACCAGGACGTCGAGGCGGCCCTCGGCCGCGGCGATGCGGTCGACGAGCGCGCGGACCTGCTCCTGTTCGAGATGGTCGGTGGGGACGGCGACGCCACGGCCGCCCGCCGCCGTGACGAGGTCGGCGGTGTCCTCGATGGTCTCGGCGCGGTCGTACTCGGAACGTCGGGTGCGGGTGGTGCGGCCGGTGACGTAGACGGTGGCGCCCGCGGCGCCCAGTTCGACGGCGATGCCGCGGCCGGCGCCCCGGGTGGCGCCGGCGACCAGGGCGACGCGGCCGCGCAGGGGCGGCCCGTCCGTCGGCCGGTCCTGCGGGGATGGGTGGTGCGCGTTCACGTCGGCTCCGGTTCTGTGAGGTGAGGTGGGTGAGGTCAGGTGGGTCAGGTCAGGTGGGTCAGGTCAGGTGGGAGAGGTCAGGTGGGTCAGGTCAGGTGGGATCGAGCTTCCCCTGGAATCCCGACATCCTCTGTCGGTGTTGGGCCGGAAGACGGCGTGCCGCCCCGCCGGACGGGACGGGTGCGCCGCCGCCTGATACCCCTGGGGGTATACCTGTTACCCTCGGGCTCACCGATGCATCCGGTGTCGTCGCCTCACCTGGGAGAAGCATGAGCACCACCCTGGCCCCCGCGGACCTGCACGCCCGGCCCGCCGACAGCACGCTGGTCGTCGACGTGCGCGCCCCCGGCGAGTTCGCGTCCGGCCATGTGCCGGGCGCGATCAACGTGCCGGCCGAGCACCTCGACGACCTGCTGCCGGACCTGCGCGCCGCGTCGCAGCGGCGGCACATCGTCGTCGTGTGCGCCGCCGGACAGCGCTCCGCCGCCGCCTGCGCCAAGCTCGCGGAGGCCGGCGTCGAGGCCGTCGGCCTCGCCGGCGGCACCCACGCCTGGAGCGCGGACGGACTGCCCGTGCACACCGCGGACCGTCCCGGACGCACCGTGTGGGCCATGGACCGGCAGGTCCGCTTCACCGCCGGGTCGCTCGTACTCCTCGGCCTCGCGCTCGGCCGCCGCACCCCCAAGGGGCGACTGCTCGCCGCGGGCGTCGCCTCCGGTCTCGTGTACTCGGGCGTGAGCAACACCTGCGGCATGGCGGCCGTGCTCGGCAAGCTGCCCTTCAACCGGCCCGCGCCGGGCGTCCTGGAATCCGCCCGCGCGGCCCTGCGGTCGTGAAGGGCGCCGACGACCCGGAGGCGATGGACGCGGTCCTCAAGCGGCTGCGGCGGGCGCAGGGCCAGCTGGCCGGGGTCATCGCCATGATCGAGGCGGGCCGCGACTGCAAGGACGTGGTCACTCAACTGGCCGCGGTGTCACGGGCGTTGGACCGGGCCGGCTTCAAGATCATCGCTTCCGGGATGCGGGACTGCATGAACGCGGCGGAGGGAGAACAGCCGCCGCTCAGCGAGGAGGAGCTGGAGAAGCTCTTCCTCTCGCTGGCCTGAGCTGCTCCGGACACGCGAAGGGCCCGCACGTCACCGTGCGGGCCCTTCGCGTGCTTCCTCGGGCGGGCGGGAGGTCAGGCGGCGCGCCGCACGCGGGCGCCGTGGCGCCGCACGAGGTCCGCGTACCGGTGTCCGCTGCCCTTGATGGTGCGCTTCTGCGTCGGGTAGTCGACGTGCACCAGGCCGAACCGCTTGTCGTAGCCGTAGGCCCATTCGAAGTTGTCGAGCAGCGACCAGGCGAAGTACCCGGCGAGCGGGGCGCCCTTGCGGGCCGCTCGGGCGCACGCCGCGAGGTGGCCGACGAGGTACGCCTCCCGCTCGGGGTCGTCGACGCTGCCGTCGGGTCGCACGACGTCGGGGTAGGCCGACCCGTTCTCGGTGACGTACAGCTTGCGGGCGCCGTAGTCGTGGGTGAGACGCAGCAGGAGGCTCTCGATGCCCTGGGCGTCGACCTCCCAGTCCATGCCGGTGCGCGGGACGCCGAGCCGGCGCACCGCCTCCGCGTACGGCGCCGGGCCCGCCGGGTGGTCGGCGACGGCGGACGGGAAGTAGTAGTTGAGGCCCAGCCAGTCGAGCGGGGCCGCGATGGTGTCCAGGTCGCCGGCCTGCTCGGGGAGGTCGACGCCGTAGACCTCGACCATGTCGGCGGGGAAGCCGCGGCCGTGCACCGGGTCGAGCCACCAGCGGTTGGCGTGGCCGTCCATGCGGCGGGCCGCGGCGACGTCCTCGGGCCGGTCGGTGGCCGGCTCGATGTACGCCAGGTTGTTGACGATGCCGATCTGCGCGCCGGGGACGGCGGCACGGATCGCCTGCGTGGCCAGGCCGTGGCCGAGCAGCAGGTGGTAGGAGGCGCGCACGGCGGCGGTGAGGTCGGTCAGACCCGGGGCCATGCGGCCCTCGAGGTGACCGATCCAGGCCGAGCAGAGCGGTTCGTTGAGCGGTGTCCACTGCGTGACGCGGTCACCGAGGCGTTCGGCGACGACCGCCGCGTACGCCGCGAAGTGCTCGGCGGTCTCCCGGACCGGCCAGCCGCCGCGGTCCTGGAGCACCTGGGGCAGGTCCCAGTGGTACAGGGTGACGGAGGGCGTGATGCCCTCGGCGAGCAGCGCGTCGATCAGCCGGTCGTAGAAGTCGAGGCCCGCCTTGTTCACGGGCCCGTCACCGCCGGGCACGACGCGCGGCCAGGCCACGGAGAGCCGGTAGGCGTTGGTGCCGAGCGTCTTCATCAGGCCGATGTCCTCGCGCCACCGGTGGTAGTGGTCGCAGGCGACGTCGCCGTGGTCGCCGTTGTCGACCGCGCCCGGGGTGTGCGAGAACGTGTCCCAGATGGAGGGCGATCTGCCGTCCTCGGCGACGGCCCCCTCGATCTGGTACGCGGAGGTGGCCGTGCCCCACAGGAAGTCCTGGGGGAAGGCGGCGAGGTCGACGGAGGCGGCGGGGTCGGACACGGGTTTCCTTTCACGGGTGCGGGCGGCGGGTGCGCGGGACACGGTCACTTGACGGCGCCCGCGGTGAGGCCGGTGACGAGATAGCGCTGGAGCAGCAGGAAGCCGGCGACGACGGGCACGCTGACGACGAGCGAGGCGGCCATGATCTGGTTCCAGTACACGTCGTTGAGGTTGGCGTAGGCGCCGAGGCCGACGGAGAGCGTGCGGGTCTCGTCGTTGGTCATGACGGAGGCGAAGAGCACTTCGCCCCACGCGGTCATGAACGCGTAGACGGCGACGGCGACGATGCCGGGGATCGCGGCGGGCACGATGATCCGGAACAGGGCGCCGAGCGGTCCGCAGCCGTCGACGAGGGCGGCCTCGTCGAGATCGCGCGGCACGGACTCGAAGTACCCGATGAGCATCCAGATCGAGAACGGCAGCGTGAACGTCATGTAGGTGAGGATCAGACCGCCGCGCGAGCCGAACAGCGCGATCCCGGTGGCGTTGCCGATGTTGACGTAGATGAGGAACAGCGGCAGCAGGAAGAGGATGCCGGGGAACATCTGCGTCGACAGGACCGTCACGGTGAACACGCGCTTGCCGCGGAAGCGGTAGCGGCTGACGGCGTACGCGGCGAAGACCGCGATGACGACGGAGCAGACGGTCGCGGCACCCGCCACGATCAGCGAGTTCACGAAGTACTTGGCGAGCGGGACCGTCGACCAGATGTCGATGTAGGGCCGGATCGTCAGCCCGCTCGGGATCCAGCGGAACTCGCCCTGGACGTCCTGCAGCGGCTTCAGCGAGCTGGACACCATGACGAACACGGGCAGCAACACGAAGCCCGTGAGCAGGGTGAGGAAGATCCGCCGGGTCCACAGGAAGGAGCGCGGCGCCGCCATGGGCGAGCGGGGGCCGGAGCGGCGCAGCTGGAGGTCAGACATCGGCGGTCTTCCTTCCGCGCGAGGTGAGCGCCAGGTAGACGCCCGTCACGAGCAGCAGGAACAGCAGGAGCAGGACGGACATGGCCGATCCGGTGCCGAAGTTCCAGGTGACGAACGAGGATTGGTAGATGTGCACGGAGACGAGGTCGGCCGCTTCGGGTGCCGCCTTGCCGAACATCACGTAGGGCGTGTTGAAGTCGTTGAACGTCCACAGGAACAGGACGAGCACGAGGACCTGGTTCACCGGCCGCAGCGAGGGCAGTGTGATGCGGCGCAGCTGCTGCCACAGGCCGGCGCCGTCGAGCGCGGCCGCCTCGTACATCTCCTTGGGGATGTTCTGCAGGCCGGCCATCACGATGAGGAAGGCGAACGGCCAGCCCTTCCACACGGAGACGGTGAGCAGTGCGATGAAGCTGTTGTCGCCGATGAGCCAGAAGGACGGCTTGTCGGTGACGCCGAGCTGGTCGTGGAGGACGTGGTTCACCAGGCCGTTGTCGTGCTGGAACATGAACACCCAGGTGATCACCGCGGCGTACACGGGCAGCGCGTACGGGATGAGGAACAGGGCGCGCAGGATGCCGCGGCCCTTGAACGTCTCCTGCATGAAGACGGCGGCGGCCGTGCCGATCGCCCAGCACAGACCGACGGACAGCAGGGTGAACAGGCAGGTGACGAAGAAGGAGTGGAGCAGCGCCTCCCCGACGGGCGCGTCGAAGTCGACGGCGATCTTGAAGTTGTCCAGCCCCGACCAGGGGGCGGCGCCCCAGTCCCGGATGTAGAACTGGGTGAGTTCCTTGAAGCTCATCACGATCCCGATGACCATCGGGATCAGGTGGACGAGCAGTTCGAGGACCAGGGCGGGCAGGAGCAGCAGGTACGGCAGGCCGAGGCGGCGGATCCGCCCGGGGCGGCGGCTCTTGCCGCTCGCCGCCCCGGGGGACTCCTTGCCGACGGCCGGCCCCTCCCCCGCCGGGGCGGGGGACGTGGCGGTCGTGGTCATGGAGTTCTCCGCGCTCACTTCGTGGGCATCGACTGCTGGGCCTTGTTCAGGGCGGCCTTGACGGACTCGGTGGTCACCGGCTTGCCTGCGGCGGCGTCGGCGAAGAGCTCCTTGACGGCCGTGCCGACGGCGGTCTCGAACTGGGACTCGTCGGCGACCTGGGGCAGCGGGGCCGCGCTCTTGGCGAGGGTGTCCTTGAGGACGGCGGTGGCCTGCGCGTTGAAGGCCGGGTCGTCCTGGGCGGCCTTGACCGGCGGGATCGAACCGTAGGTCTTGTTGAGCAGCTTCTGCTCGTCGTCGCTGGTCATGAACTTCACGAACTCGGTGGCGCCGTCGAGGTTCTTGGTGTTCTTGAAGACGGCCATGTTGATGCCGGCGACCATCGAGTTGACGTTCTGGCCCTGGCCGGGTGCACCGGACTGGACGGGTGCGGGCACGACGCCCCACTCGTCGTCCTTCATGCCCTGGGACTTGAAGGTGCTCTGGGCGGCCTGCCACAGCACCATCGCGGTCTTGCCCTTGGAGAAGTCGCTCAGGGACTGGTTCTGCGCGTACTCGGCGTTGCCGGGCGCGATGATCTTGTCCTTGGCCATGAAGTCGACGTACTGCTTCACGGCGGCGACAGCGCCGTCGGAGGTGAAGTCGGGCTTGCCGTCGGCGGTGAACCAGTCGGCGCCGCGCTGCTTGGCGAGCACGAAGATCTGGTGGATGTTGTTGGAGAGGTTCGACCCTTCGGCCGCCAGGCCCCACTTGCCGTTCTTGGAGATCTTCTTGCCCGCGGCGACGACCTCGTCCCAGGTCGTCGGGGGCTTGGTGACCCCGGCGTCCTTGAACATCTTCTTGTTGTAGTAGAGCGCGTAGGACATCGAGTACAGCGGGACCGCGGCCGGGTCCTTGTCCTGGGCGCCCGCGGAGCCGAGGGCCGACTCGACGAAGCGGTCCTTGCCGCCGATCTTCTCGAAGTTCTTCGCGTCCCAGGGCAGCAGGGCGCCGCTGGCCTGCAGCGAGGCGCTCCAGGTGTTGCCGATGTTCAGGACGTCGGGGCCCTGGCCGGAGGTGGTGGCGGTGAGGATCCGGTTGAGCAGGTCCGACCACGGGATGACCTCGAGCTTGACCTTGATGCCGGTCTTCTTCTCGAACTTGTCGAGCTCGGGCTGGAGGACCTTCTTGTCGACCTGGATGCTGGCACCCTGGTTCGACGCCCAGTACGTGAGGGTCTTCGGGGAGTCGTTCGACCCGCCGCCCGTCGACGAGCCGCCGCCGCAGGCGGTGAGGGCGAGGGCGAGCGAGAGAGTGGCAGCGCCGACTGCTGCGGCTCGGTTTCTGCGCATGGCTCCAGGTGTCCCTTGTCCGGAGGATCCCCGACCGCGTCATCACCCGCCCTCGCAGCGCGAGTTCAAGTAGTGAACGTCCTCAGGGCTTAATTTAGGCTGTGAGTTAAGCCGCACGGGAAGGGGGCGTCAAGAGCTCCGGCACGGGTATCTTGCGCAGAGCGGCGGCCGTCGACCGATCACGGACGCGGGAAGAGGGAGAACATGGCCGGACGGAACGGGCGCACGGTGCACGACCTGCGGCGGGCGAATCGCGCGGCGCTTTTGCAACAGTTGTATTTCGACGGCCCGTTGAGCCGGCACGAACTGGGATCCGCGACCGGACTGAGTTCAGGTTCCGTCAGCAACGTGACGGCGGAGCTCGTCGCCGAGGGGCTCGCCGAGGAGGCCGGCAGCGTCGGCTCGGACGGCGGCCGGCCGCGGACGCTCCTGCGCATCGACCCGGGCGGCGGCCTGCTGATCGGCGTGGACGTCGGCGAGAACCTCGTGCGGGTCGAGCTCTTCGATCTGGTGCTCACCGAACTCGCCCGCGTGGAACACCCGTTGGCCGTCCGCGACCACTACGACGTGGACGTCGTCGTCCGCCATGTGCAGGACGGCGTCGCCGAGGTCCTGGCCGCGGCCGGCGCCGATCCGGAGCGGCTGCTCGGGGTGGGCGTCGGCGTCCCCGGCATCGTCGCGCGGGGCGAGGACGGCGGCGCGGTCGTGCACGGGCAGACCATCGGCTGGAGCGCCGTCCCGCTGGAGCGGCTGCTGCGCACCGGGTCGCGGCTGCCGCAGTCCGTCCCGTACTTCATCGACAACGGCGCCAAGACGCTCGGCCAGGCCGAGATGTGGTTCGGCGCGGGCCGCGGGGCGGGCAGCGCGATCGTCGTGCTGTTCGGGTCCGGCGTCGGCGCGTGCGTGGTCACCGAGGACGGCGCCCAGGCCCGCGCCGTCGAGTGGGGCCATCTGACGGTACGGGTGCGGGGGCGCCGCTGCCGGTGCGGGTCCCGGGGCTGTCTGGAGGCGTACGCGGGAGCGCAGTCCCTGGTCGGGCGGTGGCGGGAGGCCACGGGCGCGCCGCAGGACGGCGGTGGCGAGGAGGCGGCGCTCGCCGATCTCCTCGCCACCGCCTACGGGGAGGCCGAGGTGCCCGCCGAGGACCGGGAGCAAGCCGTGCGGATCCTCGACGAGACCGCCGAGTACCTCGGGGCGGGCCTGTCCGACCTGGTCAATCTCTTCCAGCCGGAGCGCATCCTGATCGGCGGCTGGGCGGGCCTGCAACTCGGGCCGCGGTTCCTGGAGCCGGTGCGCGAGCACGTCGCCGCGTACGCCCTGACGTACCCGCTGGGCCGGGTCGGCCTGGAGATGGGCCGGCTCGGCCCGGACGCGGTGACGGTCGGCGCGGCGACCCTGCCGCTCGCGGCGTTCTTCGCGCGGGGCGGCCGGCGCGCCGACCCGCTGCCGGTCCCCGAGCCGGCGGGCTGGCGCCGCTCGCTCCTGGGCCGCTCGGGCTGATGCCCGGGGCCGACGGTCGCGGCGTGCCGCGGTCCGTGCGTCGTTCAGCCCAGGAGCAGCGGGAAGCGGGTGCCCTCGGCAGCGAGCAGGGCCGCCTCCTCCGGCGTGGGCGGGCGGCGGCCCGTACCGGTCAGCAGCGCGGCCGGGTCGTCCAGCGCCGCGGGGAAGGGGGTGCCCGCGATCCGCTCCAGCAGGGCCCGGGCCGCGGCCAGGGACGGCGCGTCCGGCCCGGCCACGTGCGGCAGCCGGGCGACCAGGTCGAGGTGGTGCAGGGTCCATTCGAGGACGTACGCACCGAGGTAGTCGCGGACGCACAGGACCATGTCCTGGGTGCTCACCAGCGCGTCGGGGTCGGCCAGGACCGCGGCGCGTCCCGCGGCCGAGCCGACGTCGTCGAGGTGGAAGGCGAGCAGCGCCGGGTCCTGGTAGGCGGCGGCGAGGCGGACGGTCAGGGCGGCGAGCGGGTCCTCCCCGTCCGGCGCCTGCTCCTGCGGCTGCCAGTAGCCCGCCGCGTCGGCGGTCGGCGGCGCGTCGGCGGGGGTGGCCAGCGTGATCAGGACGTCCTGGGCGTCGATGACGAGGTGGCAGACGAGGTCCCGCACCAGCCAGCCGGCGCAGCCCGAGTCCGCCGCGTGGTCCGCGGGCGCGAGCCCGGCGACGGCGGAGCGCAGCGCGGCCCACGAACGGGAGAAGAGGTCCACGGAAGGCGAGAGGTGATCCACACGGGCACGCTACCGGGCCGGAGCGTGGTTCGATGCCCGGATGGAACCGAACGACACGAGGCGGGGCGGCGCGCCCGTGGTCACGGAGCGCGCCGCGGCGGATCTTCCGGTGTGCGCGGAGGTGCTCGGCGCGGTGCACCGCAAGGACGGCTATCCGGTGAACTGGCCCGCGGACCCGGTGGGTTGGCTGCGGGTGGACGGTGAGCTGGGAGCCTGGGTGGCGCGGCTCGCGGGCCGACCGGTGGGACATGTGGTGCTGGCCGGGCCCGGGCCGGGTGACGTGGCGCCGCGCCTGGCCCCGGCCGGCGGGCCGACGGCGGTCGTGGGCCGGCTCTTCGTGGATCCCGCGGCGCGCGGCCGGCGGATCGGCGCCCTGCTGCTGGACCGTGTCGCGCACGAGGCCCGGCTGCGCGGGGCGCGGGCCGTGCTGGACGTCGTCCCGTCCGACGTCGCGGCGGTCGCGCTGTACGAGCGGGCGGGCTGGCAGTTCCTCGGCACGGGGCAACAGGAGTGGGGCCCGGACGAGTTGATCGACGTACGGTGTTACGCGGCGCCGGCCCCTCCGGCGCGGGACACCCCTGGGGCGCGGGACACCGCTCCCTGGACCGGCGACGACGGCGAGGACCACCGATGACCGAGACCGTTCCGGCCGCCCGCTCCGCGCGGCAGCGCCTGCGGGACACCCTGCGCCGGCTCGACGAGGACGTCGACGCGTGGGTCGCGACGGCCGCCGCGCAGGGCGGGGAGCCGTACATGATGCCGCTGTCCTTCCTGTGGCGGGACGGCTTCCTGTACGTGTCGACCCGGGCCTCGAACCCGGTGGCCCGCAATCTCCTCGACACCGGGCGCGTGCACGTCGCGCTGGGGCACACGCGCGACGTCGTGCACATCGAAGGGGTCGCGCAGGCGCTGCCCGAGGAGGGTCCGGAGCCGGCGCTGCGGCAGGAGTTCGCCCACCGGACCGGGTTCGACCCGGCCGGCCTCGGCCCGCACTACCGGTACTTCCGGATCCGGCCGGTCCGCGTCCTCGCCTGGCGCGAGGTGAACGAGCTCGCCGGGCGCGAGCTGATGCGGGACGGACAGTGGCTCGTGACGGACTGAACGGACCGGCACCGACACCGGTGCCCCGGCGCGTGGCACGCCGGGGCACAGGATGCGGGAGGAGAGACGGGCTCAGACGGCCGGGGCCGGCTCCTTGTCCGCCGCCTCGGTGGCGGGCCCGTTCTCCGCGTGCCAGTCGGCGCTGTCGGCGAGCGGCTTCTCCTTCAGGAAGAACGCGAGGACCAGGCCGACGGCGAAGACGGGCAGCAGGTACAGGAAGATCGGCACGAGCGCCTCCTGGTACGAGCTGACCACGGTCTCGCGCAGATCGGCCGGCAGGGCGCGCACGAGCGCGGGCGTCAGCGAGTCGCTGTCGCCGACCTGTGCGGCCGCCCCGGCCGGGATGTTCGCGGCGAGCTGGTCGGTGAGCCGGCTGGCGAACACGGCGCCGACGACGGCCGTGCCGAGTGTCGCGCCGATCTCCCGGAAGAAGTTGTTCGCGGAGGTGGCGGTGCCGACCTCCGCCGCCGGGAAGTCGTTCTGCACGGCGAGCACCAGCGTCTGCATCATCAGGCCGACGCCGGCGCCCGCGAGTCCGACGTACAGGCAGACCAGCCAGACCGGGTCCGACACGTCGAGCGTCGACATGAGGAAGGCGACGAGCATGATGATGACGGTGCCGGCGATCGGGTAGACCTTGTACCGGCCGGTCCTGGACATGATCGCGCCGGACGGCAGGGCGGTGCCCATGATGCCGACGACCATCGGGATCAGCAGCAGGCCCGACTCGGTGGCCGACTTGCCGTAGACCATCTGCAGGTACGTGGGCATGTAGCCGACGATCGCGAACATGCCGAGCCCGATCACGATCATGCCGAGCAGGGTCGCGACGTTGAAGATCGGGCTGCGGAACAGGTGCAGCGGGATGACCGGCTCCTTCGCGCGCTTCTCGGCGACGAAGAACAGCACCCAGGCGACGACCGCGCCGATGCCGAGCCCGACGACCAGCGGGTCGGACCACGCGTACTGCGTGCCGCCCCAGCTGGCGAAGAGGACGGTGCAGGTGACGGCCGCGGCCATCAGGGCGGTGCCGACGTAGTCGAGCGTGACCTGGACGGCCTTGCGCGGCAGCCTGATGGCGACCGCGGCGACGAGGAAGGCCAGCACGCCGAGCGGCAGGTTGACCCAGAACGCCCAGCGCCAGGAGTGCTCGTCGGTGAACCAGCCGCCGAGCAGCGGTCCGACGACGGAGGACAGGCCGAACACGGCGCCCATCGGGGCCATGTACTTGGCGCGCTCGCGCGGCGGCACCAGGTCGGCGATGATCGCCTGCGAGGTGATCATGAGACCGCCGCCACCGAGGCCCTGGAGGGCGCGGCCGGCGATGAGCGTGCCCATGTTCCCGGCGAGTCCGCAGACGACCGAGCCCACGAGGAACAGGGCTATGCCGGTGAGGAAGATGTTCTTGCGGCCCATGAGGTCGCCGAGCTTGCCGTAGACGGGCATGCCGACGGTGGCGGCGAGGATGTAGGCGGTGGTGATCCACGCCATGTGCTCGATGCCGTCGAGCTCCCCGACGATGGTCGGCAGGGCGGTCGAGACGATCGTCTGGTCGAGGGCGCCCAGCAGCATCGTCAGCATGAGCGCGGCGAAGATGAGGCCGAAGTTGGCCGGTTTGGCGATGCTCTCGTCGGCCGCCGTGGCGGATCCGGTGTCGATGCCCTCGGGTGCGGGGGCGTGCGTCATTGCGTGGTTCTCCGATGGAATGAAGGGTCGTGCGGATGGTCCGGGGACCGCGCGGCGGACAGAGCGGGCGCCGCGTGCGGTGACGGGTGTGCGGGGAGCAGGGGGCGGAAGGGGAGGAGGGTGCTGCGGAGGCGACCGCGGTGGGGGAACCGGTCGCACGGGCGGGCGGCTACTGCACCGCGGCCGTCCCGGTCAGTGAGCGCAGCGCCGTGAAGGCCTCGCGCACCGAGGCTGCGGGGCCCGCGCTGTGGTCGCTCTGCTGCGACCACCGTTTGAGGCCGCTGCGGACGGTCGCCATGGCGATGCCCGCGAGCAGTTCGGCGTCCGTGCCGTCGGCCGGGGTGCCGGTGCGCCGGGCGACGACTCCGGCGAGATCGCGCTCGACCGCCTCGCACTGGGCGAGGAAGGTGGCGAGCACCGAGGGCACGCCCTCGGCGATCCGCAGAATGTCCTCCAGCTCCCGGGGGCTCGGGGAGGCCTCCTGGAGGTGGTCGGCCAGGGCGTCGCCGAGATCGCGCAGCACCGCGTCGGTGTCCCGTCCGGTGCCCTCGGCGAAGCGGTCGGCGAGGGCGGGCGGCAGGGTGCCGGGCAGGGCGAAGAGCGCGGCTTCCTTGCTGGGGAAGTAGTTGAAGAAGGTGCGGGGCGAGACCCCGACCTCGGTGCTGATCATCTCGACCGTGACCCGCGCGAAGCCGAGCTCGCGCACGAGGCGCAGCGTGGCGTCGTGCAGCTCGGCGCGCGTGCGGCGGCGCCGGCGGGCGCGCAGCCCTTCGGCGGGGGCGCCGGTGCGCGGATCGGTCGTGGTCACGGACGGGATTCTTGCACACCGTGCAAACTTGCGGTCACTGCACCCCGGGGTCGCTCCTGCTCACCCGGCGCAGCAGGGCGTCCAGCCCGGCGCTGAGCTCCTCCTCGCCGCCGCGCACCGCCATGAGGGGGGCCAGCTCGCGCAGTCGCGGCAGGTCCCGGGCGGGCATCCGGTGCAGCCCGAGGCGGAAGGCGGGGTCGGGTTCGTCGGGGTCGTCCTCCATGGCGCGCAGCTCGACCGTGAGCCAGCCGAGCAGCCAGGCGGTGAAGGCGCGGTGCAGCCGGACCGACTGCCGGGCGCCGAGGCCCGCGTCGCGGAGCAGCGCCAGGACCCGCTCGTCGGCGGCGAGCACGGCGGCGGGACGACGGGCGAGCGGGGTGGCGTGCAGCCGGGTGGCCAGCAGCGGCACGACGTGCGGGTGGCGCAGGGCGACGGCGTACGCGGCGCGGGCGATCCGGTCGAGCTCGGCGCGCCAGCCGTGCCGGGCGGCCCCGGCGCCGAGGACCGCCTCCAGCTCACCGACA
>NZ_WWIA01000436.1 GCF_009870065.1 Streptomyces sp. SID5785
CGTGCCACCGTCCGTGGTGCCGCCGTCGGTCGTACCGCCGTCGTCGGTGCCACCGTCGGTACCGCCGTCGGTGGTGCCACCGTCGACGCAGACGTCGGCCGGGCAGTCGTCGTCGTCACCGTTCAGGCCGGCGTGCACGCCGAGGCCGTTCTCGTCGGCGCTCACGCCGGCGTTGAGGCCGAGGATGTTCACGTCCAGGTCGGCTGCCGAGGCGGCGCCCGCGGCGGTCAGCGAGGCACCGGCGGCGATCACCGCACCGGCGGCTATCCGTGCCACACGGATCCGCGTCTTCTTGGTCATCTGTCTGCTACCCCCAGTAGCCAATCGTCAGTGGAGCAGCGCCAGAGACGCGTGCTCGGTCCAGGGGCAGCAGTGGCCTTCGTGCGACCCGCCCCCGTTCACACGCGTCCCACTGATACGCATGCCGCTCGCAACCCTTCCCAGTTTTGCCAGAAGCGTCAAGGCGGTTTGGCTCCACGATGACCGTTATCTGCCGTTTCGCCGGGGGAACGGACATGTGAAAGTGCCGTAAATGACAACTGCCGCCCGGGAGGCGGCAGTTGTCTTGTCGACAAAGAGCGCGCGTGAGCGCGAAACGGCGGTTACTTCTCCTGCTGCTTGCGCCAGCGGATACCGGCCTCGAGGAAACCGTCGATCTCGCCGTCGAGCACGGACTGCGGGTTGCCCACCTCGAACTCGGTGCGCAGGTCCTTGACCATCTGGTACGGGTGCAGGACGTAGGACCGCATCTGGTTGCCCCAGGAGCTGCCGCTGTCCTTGAGGGCGTCCATCTTGGCCCGCTCCTCCTGGCGCTGGCGCTCGAGGAGCTTGGCCTGCAGCACGTTCATCGCGGTCGCCTTGTTCTGGATCTGCGAGCGCTCGTTCTGACAGGAGACGACGATGCCGGTGGGGAGGTGGGTCAGGCGGACCGCGGAGTCCGTCGTGTTCACGCCCTGGCCGCCGGGGCCCGAGGAGCGGTAGACGTCGACGCGCAGCTCGGACTCGTCGATGTCGATGTGGTCGGTCTGCTCGACGACGGGCAGCACCTCGACGCCGGCGAACGACGTCTGGCGGCGGCCCTGGTTGTCGAACGGCGAGATGCGCACCAGGCGGTGCGTGCCCTGCTCGACGGAGAGCGTGCCGTAGGCGTACGGGACCTGGACGGAGAAGGAGGTCGACTTGATGCCGGCCTCTTCCGCGTACGACGTCTCGTAGACCTCGGTCTTGTAGCCGTGGCGCTCGGCCCAGCGCAGGTACATGCGCTGCAGCTGCTCCGCGAAGTCCGCGGCGTCGACGCCGCCGGCCTCCGCGCGGATGTTGACGATCGCCTCGCGGGCGTCGTACTCGCCGGACAGGAGGGTACGGACCTCCATCTCGTCCAGGGCCTTCTTGACCGAGGTCAGCTCGGTCTCGGCCTCGGCGCGGGTGTCCGGGTCGTCCTCCTCCTCGGCCATCTCGAAGAGGACGGAGAGGTCGTCGATCCGACCGCGCAGCGCCTCCGCCTTGCGCACCTCGGCCTGGAGGTGGCTCAGCTTGCTGGTGATCTTCTGCGCCTCTTCCGGGTCGTCCCACAGGGACGGCGCGGCCGCCTGCTCCTCGAGCACGGCGATATCTGCCCTCAGCTTGTCGAGGTCCAGGACGGCCTCGATCGACTCCATGGTCGAGGAGAGGGACTTCAGCTCTTCGGAAACATCGACGACTGCCACAGGACCAGCCTAACGGCTGGTGCAAGTGATCCGTTCCCGGAGGCTCACGGGTGGGCCGGGGCCGAATTGTTGTTGTCCGCGGGCGGGCCGTCGTCCGAGCCGGAGGAACCGGCGGCCCATATGCCGCCCCCGACGGCGAGCACCAGCACCGCACCGGCCACCCCGAGGGTGATGCGGCGGCGCCGGGCCGAGGCGCGGTTGCGCGCGGAGCCGGGGCGGGGTGCGCCGGGGGTGCGGGGGGCGCGGGCGGTGCCGCGGGCGCCTCCCGCCAGCTCGTCCGGGGCCGGGACCCGCATCGACGTGTGGGTGTCCCGGTTGGAGTCCGCGGAGGCGGGGCCGGGGACCAGCGGGACGGCGCCGCGGCGCGGCGCGGGCTCCTGCTCGGGCTCGGCGGCGGCCTCCGGCTCGTCGGGCGCCGGGTCGGCGTCGGGCTCGTCCACGTCGAGCGGGGCCATGCCGGCGAGCAGCGGCTGGAGCTCGCGCAGCCGGGCGGCCATCTCCGTGGCGCGCAGCCGGGAGGCCGGTGCCTTGGCGAGGCACTGGACGAGGAGCTGCCAGAGCTCGTCGGGGATGCCGGGCAGCGGCACGACGGTCTCGGTGACGTGGCGGCGCAGGATCGCGCCGGGGTGCCCGCCGCCGAAGGGGGTGAAGCCGGCGAGCAGCTCGTAGAGGACGGTGGCGAGGGCGTAGATGTCGACGGCGGCGCGCGGCGGGAGGCCCTCGATGATCTCGGGGGCGAGGTAGTCGGGGGTGCCGACGACCTTGCTGGCGCGGGTGCGGCGCGGGGTGTCGATCAGCTTGGCGACGCCGAAGTCGGTGAGCAGGGCGGGGTGGGCGCCGCCGGGGCCGAGCGGTCCCTGCATGTCGAGCAGGATGTTCTCCGGCTTGACGTCGCGGTGGACGATCTGGGCGGCGTGCGCGGCGGCCAGGGCCTCGGCGACGTCGGCCGCGATGGCGACGGCGGCCTCGGGGGCGAGGCGGCGCTCGCGGTCCAGGCGGGTGCGCAGGTCGGTGCCGCGGACGAGGTCCATGACCAGCGCCAGGTCGTTCCCGTCCACCACGAGGTCGTGGACGCCGACCACGCGCGGGTGGTCGAGGCTCAGCAGGGCGGTGCGCTCCTGGACGAAGCGGCCGACCAGCTCCTGGTCGGAGGCGAGGTCCTCGCGCAGCATCTTGACGGCGACGGGTCCGTCGGGCCCCTCGCCGAGCCACACCGTGCCCGCGCTGCCGCGGCCCAGGATCTGGTGGGCGGTGTACCGGCTGCCGATCTTGCGTGCCAAGACTGCTCCTACAGACGCGTGTTGGCGCCCAAGCTACGCGGCTCGGACGCCAACCAACGCATCCGCGGGAGAAATCACCCGCTGGGTGTCGACAAATCTCCTACCTCACCGTTCCGGTGGGCCCGGTGGGCTCAGGCCCCGCCCGAGTCACCGCCGGAGCCGAGGTCGCCGATCCAGCCCGTCACGGTCGAGAACCAGTCGGAGAGCTGGTCCCAGTAGCCCTTGCCGGTGCCGATCCAGTCCTGCACCGGGGTGAACTCCCAGACCAGCCAGCTCACCACGAAGAGGATCACGACCATGAAGAGGCAGCCCTTGAGGCAGCCGAGGCCGGGGATCTTCATCGGGTTGGCGCTGCGGCGGCGCGGCTCGCGGGGCTCCCGCGCGGGCCGGGGCTGCTGGGGCGGCGCCTGCGGCGGCGCGTACTGCTGGCGCTGCGGGGCGTACTGCTGGGGCTGCTGCGGCTGCTGGCGGGGTGCGTACTGCTGCTGCGGCCTGCGCGGCTCCTGCTGCGGACGCGCGACCTGGCGCTGCGGGCGGCGGCGCAGCGGGTCCTGGTCCGGGTCGATGTACTGGACCTGCGTCTGCTCGTTGCGGTCGCGGGCGGCGCGCAGCTGGTTGCCCCACGCGTCGGGCATCTGCTGCTGGTGCGGCGGGTCCTGCGGGACGGGCGGCAGGACGGCCGTCGGGTCGGGGGCGCCGCCGCCGGACTGCTGCTGCATGACGCTCGTCGCCGCGTTCGGGTCGTACGCGCCCGCGTTCGCCGGGTCGGTCGCCGCCGCGTTGCTCGGCAGGACCTGGGTCGGGTCGGCGGCGCCCGGGACGTCCGGCACCTGGGCCGGCTGCGGGTCGGGGGCCAGGAGCGCGCCCACGCCCTCGGCGGCGGCGATCTGGGCGCTGTTCGCGTGCACGCCGATGCCCTCGGCGACGGTGCGCAGCCCGCGCGCGAGGTTCTCCGCGCTGGGCCGCTCGTCGGGGTTCTTGCGCAGGCAGCGCTCGATGACCGTCCACAGCGCGTCGGGGACCGTGGAGGGGCGGCGAGGCTCGGCGCTCAGGTGCTGGTGGAGCACCTCGAGGGCGCTGCCGCCGGAGAACGGCGGGCGGCCGGTCACCAGCTCGTAGAGCAGGATGCCCGCGCCGTAGACGTCGACGGCGCTGGTCTGCGGCCGACCCTCGGCGGACTCGGGGGCGACGTACGCGGGCGTGCCGACGAACTCGTGGGTGCGGGTCAGGCCCGGGGAGTCGGCGAGGCGGGCGATGCCGAAGTCGGTCAGCATCGGGTGCATCGCCGCACCGTCCTCCTGGTCCCACTTCAGGAGCACGTTGGCCGGCTTCAGGTCGCGGTGCACGACGCCGTCGGCGTGGCTCGCGGCGAGCGCGTCGGCGATCTGGGCGGTCAGCAGGGCGGCGGCGACCGGCGAGAACGGGCCGTTCTCGCGCAGGTAGCGATGCAGGTCCGGGCCGTCGACCAGGTCCATCACCAGGGCGAGCAGCTCGCCCTCGACGACGAGGTCACGGGTGCGGACGATGTTCGGGTGCGTGAGGCGGAGCAGGACGGAGCGCTCGCGCAGGAAGCGCATCACCACGTCCGCGTCGTTCGCCAGCTCCTCCTTGAGGACCTTGATGGCGACGGTCTCACCGGGCTGCCCGGCGACGGCCGCCTCGGCGCCCGCCGTCTCGCGCTGGCGGGCTCGCCAGACGGTGCCCGTGGCGCCGCGTCCGAGCGGCTCCTCGAGCAGGTACTTGCTGCCTACCGGCCGCACGTCATGCGCTCCCTGCATCGGTGTCTGTCAGTGACTTTCGGTGTCCGTCCGGTGCTTCTGCCCGGTCCCGGACGTTCCGACCCACTGTAGTGGCGCCGTACGGAGTACAGACTGTCGATCTTCTGTGCCCCCGGGCCGTTCCGGTCGTCGGCCTCGGCAAACCCGTGTTCGACGGGAAGACGCACGACCGGGCCCACCGGTTGCCGTCCAGGAACTTTTGCGGGCAGACGCGACCAATCAAGATCACTTACAGGTGGGCGGCGGGCGTGTTGTCGGTGGCAAGTGCGAGGATGCTCACAGCACTGGCTGACGTGCCCGTAGGGGTGGGGGATCTGCGGTGGGGGACCGCGGGCCGTCCCGTCCCGGGCGCCCGCGCAGAAGGGACCGCAGACGGCGATGCACATCCGGCTTTCCGTCGTAGACCCCCTGGGCTCCGGCCCGGACGCGGCCCCCGGCGGGGGCGGCGCGGCCCCCGGTGCCGACGTCCTCGTGACCGCCCCGGCGGGCACCGCGCTGGCCGCGGTCGCCTCCGGCCTGGTCGCGGCCGTCGCGGGCGGCGACGCCCCCTCCACCGTGCTGTACGCGGGCACCGAGCGGCTCGATCCGCAGCGCTGCCTGCTGGGCGAGCCGCCGCTGACCGACGGCGCCGTGCTCTCCCTGGGCGCGCCCACCGACCCCGGCCCCGAGCCCGACGCGGCGGACGCCCAGCTCCATGTCGTCGCGGGCCCCGACGCGGGCGGCGTCCATCTCCTGCACGGCGGCCAGATCCGCGTCGGCCGCTCCGCCGACGCGGACGTGCCGCTCGACGACCCGGACGTCTCCCGGCTGCACTGCGCCGTCACGCTCACCGCCGACGGCCGGGTGACGGTCGCCGACCTGGGCTCGACGAACGGCACGCGGGTCGACGGCCGCCCGGTCGGCGAGCGTCCCGTGCGGCTGGCCCCCGGCGCCCTGCTCCGGCTCGGCGAGTCCGCGCTGCGCGTCGCCGTCGCGGGCGACGCGGCCCGCCCCGCCCCGCTGCGCACGGTGCCCGACGGCGAGGGACACGTACGGGTGACACCGCGCGGCGGCCCCGCGGACGGTCCGGACGGCACCCCGCCCTCCCCCGCGCCCGGCCCCGGCACGGACCCCGACGCGTCGACGCAGCACGCGTACGGGGACGCGGCCTGGGGCGAGCCCGGCGTCCCCGGGCACGGCGAGGCCCGGCCCGTCGTCCCCGGCCAGGGCGGTGCCCCCGACGC
>NZ_WWIA01000437.1 GCF_009870065.1 Streptomyces sp. SID5785
GGTCGATGCCGTGCGCGACCGCCGGGCCGGGTGCAGGGAGTCGTACGTGAACGCGCAGGAGCCGCCGGAGGCCGCCTGGCCCGAGTACCGGAGGTATCTCGACCACGTGATGACGTGCGAGGAGTGCGCCCGGGTGCCGAAGCGCTGCGCCGTGGGCGAGCGGCTCAACCGCGCCTATCGCGCGGCCGTCGGCCGGGACACGGGCCGGGACTGACACACCCCCGCTGCCGGATTCCGTGCGCGCGGGGCGCTCTCTCCGGTCCGGCCGGACTCACAGCAGCCGGTCGACCAGTCCGTCGACGTACTCCGGGGTGAGCGGGCCCATGCCGAACAGCACCCGGATGTACATCGGGGCCAGGACGTGGTCCAGCACGCCGAACGCGTCCGGCGCCTGTTCACCCCGGTCACGGGCCCGGTCGAGCATGGTCTGCAACTGCCGGGTCCGCTCGGTGCGCAGGGCGTCCCGCGCCTGCCGGCCCTTCTCGCCGGTCCCGGACAGCGCGACCGCCAGGTGCAGCACCGCGGGGCCGTCCGGTCCGGTGATCTCACGGGCCACCTGGGCGGCGTACGTGCGCAGGTCCCCGGCGAGGCTCCCGGTGTCGGGCATCGGCGACTGCGCGTCGAGGCGGGCGAGGACCACCTCGGAGAGCAGGGCCTCCAGGTTCCCCCAGCGGCGGTAGATGCTGCTGTCGGCCACGCCCGCGCGGGCCGCGACCTCGCCGACGGTGAACGCGCCGTAGCCGCGCTCACCGATCAGCTCCGTCACCGCCCGGTGCACGTCCGCACCGACCCGGGCACTGCGTCCGCCCGGGCGCCGGGCAGGCTGTCGCTCGTTCATGGGCCCACCCTAACCGTTAACGCAGCCTGCCCTGGCGTTTGCGGACTGCTTCCGACGCAGCCGCGACCGACCCGCGCGACCGGAGAGACCGAGGGGACCGGGGAGACTGGGGAGACCGGGGAGAGACCGGGGCTCCACCGAAAGTCTTCCGGGGACCCGCCCGGAGCGATACTTTCGTCGCCGTCGCGCAGCCCGGCGCAGGCCGCGCACGCGGTGCGCCGGTCCCTAGCGTGAGCGGCATGTCCGCATCCACAGCCGAACGCCGCGGCGGCGCGCGCCGGGCGGTGGCGCTGTTCTTCCTGGCGCCGCTCGTCGGCGAGTACCTGCTCGGCAACACCCCGGTCACCGAACCGTTCGCCCTGCTGCTCTTCGCCCCCATGTACGGCGGCGGCGCCGTCCTGATCCACGAGGCGGCCCGCCGCACCGGCCGCGGCTGGCCGACGATGCTCGTGCTCGCGGCCGCGTACGCCCTCCTGGAGGAGGGGCCCGTCGACATGATGCTGTGGAATCCGGTCTACGGGGGCTTCGACATCGGTGACGCGTACGCGGGCAGCTACGTGCCCGGCCTCGGCACGAGTCTGCAGCTGCTCCAGGACTCGCTGACGCTGCACACGGTGTGGAGCATCTGCGTGCCGATCGCGCTGGTCGAGGCGTGGGACGCCCGGTCGGGGCCGCGGCCGTGGCTCGGCGGACGCGGGACGGTCCTGGTGGGGGCGGTCTTCCTGCTCGGCGTCACGGGGCTGTGCGCGATGCAGATCGCGGGCACGGGCTTCGTCGCCTCGCCCGCGCAGTTCGCCTGGTCCGGCGGTGTGATCGTGGCGCTGGTCGTGCTCGCGTTCCGGCTGGGCCGCCGGCCGGCCGTACCGCGCCGGGAGCGGGCGCCGCGCCCGGTCGTGGTGGCCGCGGCGGCGCTGGCGGTGACCAGCGTGTACTGGCTGCGCGACCTGTTCCTCGGCGAGGACGCGCCGTGGCTGCTGTGCGGGGCCTGGTGCGCGGTCGTCGCGGGCTGCGTGGCGCTCGGCGCCCGCTGGGCCCGCGCCGCGGACTGGGGTCCGGCGCACCGGCTCGCCCTGGCCGGCGGCGCGCTGCTCACGTACGTGTGGTCGGGACCGGTGACGGCCGTCCAGTCGGGGACCCCGGTGCAGGTGGCCCTGGCCGGTGGGGCGGCGCTGGGCGCGGGCGCGCTGTGGATCCTGTACCGGGGACGGCGGACGGCAGGAGCGGCGGCGGGCACCCCGGGCCTCGGGGGCGACGGCGCCGCGGCGGGTGCGGGCAGCGCGCGCACGGATCCGGACCGCGCGGTGACCGCGGACGACCGAGCGCACACGGCGGACCGCTGACCGCGGACCGGTGACGCCGGACCGGTGACGCCGGACCGGTGACGACCAGCCGCCGGTAGCCGGCCGCTGACAACCACGGGCCGGGGCGGGCGCTCCGGGATCCGACGGGCCGTGGTCAGCGCCGCAGATGGTCCAACAGCCCCTCGGGCACCGGATACGCCCGCTCCTGCGGCAACAGCCGCGCGGCACCCTCCGTGTCGCCCGCCCGCACGAGCCCGTGGATCTCGTGGGCCAGCGGCGTCACGTCGGTGAGGGACACCGTCCACACGTCGGCGTAACGGCGCACCGCCTCACCGGAGAGGCCCAGTTGCAGGGACCGGTGAGGCAGCGGATCGAGGTGCAGGTCGCGCTCGGGGTCCCACTGGACCCGGGCCGGGGCGCGGCGCAACTCCCGCTTCCAGGAGGCGAGATCCTCGTGGAGTCCCGGCTGGTAGTGGGAGAGGCTCGCGTGCCGCAGCGCCCACTCGAAGCCTTCGCGGGTGATCTCGACGGCCAGCACGGTCTCCTGACCCTCCTTGGCCGCCCAGCCGCAGCGGTACATCATCCAGAGGAAGGACGGCTTGATCCACGTCATCCGGTCCCGCTTCCAGGTCTCCGGGAAGCGCCCCTCGCGGACGGCGGCGAGCCCGATCTCCGGGCGGTAGGCCTGGTAGACGGTGAGGGTGTCGTCGGTGTGACGGGCGCGGATCTGCTGTCGGTCGTGGTGCACCGCGCCAGCATGCGGGGCGACCGGCCGGGACCGCCAGCGATTTCCACCGCAGTGCGGGGCGTCATGGGCCCGGGACGGCACACCTCATCCGACGGACCGTCACCAGCCGGGCCGGGTCAGCCTCCTGAGCTCTCCCGGACGATCAGCTCGTGGCCGACGACGTGGTCCTGGAAGGTGGCCGCGTCCGGTGCGTCGATCCGGTCGAGGAGCAGCGCCACCGCGGCGCGGGCGATCTCCCTCTTGTCGGGGGCGACCGTCGTGAGGCTCGGCACGCTGAAGCGGGACGCCTCGATGTCGTCGAAGCCCACCACGTCCAGCTCGCCGGGGACACCGTGGCCCCGCTCGTGCAGGGCGCGCAGCGCGCCCAGCGCCAGATGGTCGTTGAGGCAGAGCAGGGCGTCGGGGCGCGGGGCGGCGTCGACCAGGGCGAGCGCGGCGCGCGCGCCGTCCTTCCAGTGGTAGGCGTCCACCGGCACGACGAGAGCGGCATCGAAGGGAACGCCGGCTTCCGCGAGGGCCTGCCGGTACCCCTCGGTGCGCAGCCGGTCGGTGCCCTGCCGGCCGCGCACGGCGCCGCCGACGACGGCGACGCGGCGACGGCCCTGGGCCAGCAGGTGGGCGGTGGCCTCGCGCGCGGCCCGGACGTTGTCGATGGCGACGTGGTCGGCGCCGCTCTCGGCCGGGCGCTCGCCGAGCAGCACGACGGGCAGCCGCCGGTCGCGGGTGGCGAGGTCGCGGGGCTGGAGGGCGAGCGGGCTGAGCACGACGCCGTCGGTGAACTGGGCGTCGAAGCCGTGCAGCGCGGCCAGTTCGCGTTCGCGCACGCCGCCCGTCTGGTGCAGCAGGACCGTCAGGCCGCGCCGGTCGGCCTCGGTCATCACATGCTTGGCGAGCTCGGAGAAGTAGGCGACGTCGAGCTCGGGGACGGCCAGCGTGATCATGCCGGTGCGGCCCTGACGCAGTTGCCGGCCCGCGATGTTGACCCGGTAGCCCAGGGCGTCGATCGCCTCGCGCACGGCCTCGCGGGTCCGGTCGGAGACGTGCTCGAAGTCGTTGATGACGTTGGAGACGGTCTTGGGCGAGACGCCCGCGTACTCCGCCACGTCCTTGATCCTGG
>NZ_WWIA01000438.1 GCF_009870065.1 Streptomyces sp. SID5785
TGACCCGCCCGCGCGTCTCCGAAGACGTCGCGATCCGCGGGCTCATCGACACCGCCAAGCGGATCGGCGCCCGCATCCACATCCTGCACCTGTCGTCCTCCGACGCGCTGCCGCTGATCGCCGCCGCCAAGGCCGAGGGCGTCCGGCTCACCGTCGAGACCTGCCCGCACTACCTCACGCTCACCGCCGAGGAAGTCCCGGACGGCGCCAGCGAGTTCAAGTGCTGCCCGCCCATCCGCGAGGCCGCCAACCAGGACCTGCTGTGGCAGGCGCTCGCCGACGGCACCATCGACTGCGTCGTCACGGACCACTCGCCCTCCACCGCCGACCTCAAGACCGACGACTTCGCCACCGCGTGGGGCGGCATCTCCGGCCTCCAGCTGAGCCTCTCCGCCATCTGGACCGAGGCGAGGAAGCGCGGCCACTCCCTCGAGGACGTCGTCCGCTGGATGTCCGAGCGCACCTCCGCGCTCGTCGGCCTGGACGACCGCAAGGGCGCCATCGCCGTCGGCCACGACGCCGACTTCGCCGTCCTCGCCCCCGAGGAGACGTTCACCGTCGACCCGGCCGAGCTCCAGCACCGCAACCGCGTCACCGCCTACGCCGGCAAGACGCTGCACGGCGTGGTCCGCTCCACCTGGCTGCGCGGCGAACGCATCGTCGCGGACGGCGAGTTCACCGCCCCGCGGGGCACGCTGCTCGAGAGGAGCAAGTGACGATGCCCGCAGACTCCGCCATACCGTCCTTCACCGGTGACGCCAGCCCCTACGGCGGCGGCGACCCGTACGCCGACTACCGCACCGCGGACTTCCCGTTCACGCGGTACACCGATCTCGCCGCGCGGCAGCTCGGCGCCGGGGTGATCGCCGCCAACGACGAGTTCTTCGCGCAGCGCGAGAACCTCCTCGTACCCGAGCGCGCCGAGTTCGACCCCGAGCACTTCGGTCACAAGGGCAAGATCATGGACGGCTGGGAGACCCGCCGCCGCCGCGGCGCAGGGGCGGACCACCCGTGGCCCACCGCCGAGGACCACGACTGGGCCCTCGTCCGGCTCGGCGCCCCCGGCGTGATCCGCGGCATCGTCGTCGACACCGCCCACTTCCGCGGGAACTACCCGCAGGCCGTCTCCGTCGAGGCCGCCTCGGTCCCGGGCGCGCCCACGCCCGGGGAGCTGCTGTCCGACGACGTGAAGTGGACGACGCTCGTCCCGCGCACGGCCGTCGGCGGCCACGCGGCCAACGGCTTCGCCGTCGACACCGAGCAGCGCTTCACGCACCTGCGGCTCAACCAGCACCCCGACGGCGGTATCGCCCGGCTGCGCGTGTACGGCGAGGTCGTCCCCGACCCGCAGTGGCTCGCCACGCTCGGCACCTTCGACGTGGTCGCCCTGGAGAACGGCGGCAGCGCCGAGGACGCCTCCAACCTCTTCTACTCGCCCGCCTCCAACACCATCCAGCCGGGCCGCTCCCGCAAGATGGACGACGGCTGGGAGACCCGGCGCCGCCGCGACACCGGCAACGACTGGATCCGCTACCGGCTCGCCGCCCAGGCGCAGATCCGCGCCCTGGAGATCGACACGGCCTACCTCAAGGGCAACAGCGCGGGCTGGGCCGCCGTCAGTGTCAGGGACGGCGAGGACGGTGAGTGGACCGAGGTGCTGCCCCGCACCCGGCTGCAGCCCGACACCAACCACCGCTTCGTGCTCGACGCCCCGGCGGTCGGCACCCACGCCCGGATCGACATCTACCCGGACGGCGGCATCTCCCGGCTGCGCCTGTTCGGCTCGCTCACGGAGCAGGGCGCGTCTCAACTGGTGGCCCGGAACGCCGAGTTGGGCGCGTAACCGGTAGGAAAGAGCCCGGCGGGGCGCACCGGCCCGACAGCACCGGTGCGCCCCGCGTTCCGCATACCCGGGTACCCGCATACCCGGGTGCCCGCCCGTGTCGCCTACGCGGCGTGCCCGCCGTCCACCGCGAACTCGGCCCCCGTGACGTAACTCCCGCCCGGGCCCGCGAGATGGGCGACCGTCCGCGCGATCTCGTCCGGCGCGCCGAAGCGGCCGAGCGCCGTCATCCGTGCCTGGTCCGCCGCGAAGGGGCCGCCGGCCGGGTTCATGTCCGTGTCGACCGGGCCCGGATGCACGACGTTCGCCGTGATGCCGCGCCCGCCCAGCTCACGGGCCAGCGCCTTCGTCAGACCGGTCAGCGCCGCCTTGCTCATCGCGTAGAGCGTGCCGCCCGGGCCGGGCACCCGCTGTGTCATGCAGGTGCCGATCGTGACGATCCTGCCGCCCTCGCCCAGCACGTGCGCCGCCGCCTGCGAGGCGAGGAACACGCCCCGCACGTTCGTCGCGAGGACCCGGTCCACGTCCGCGAGCGAGAGCTCCGCGAGCGGTCCGAGCACCCCCACGCCCACGTTGTTGACCAGGACGTCCAGGCGCCCGAGCCGCTCCGTCACGGCGGTCACGGCGCCCGCCGCCTCGGCCGCGTCCGCCGAGTCGGCCCGCACCGCGAGCCCGCGCCGGCCGGCCGCCTCGATCCCGCGCACCACCTCCGCGGCCGCGTCCTTGTCCCGTACGTACGTGACGGCCACGTCGAAGCCGTCCCGCGCCAGCCGCAGTGCCGTCGCCGCGCCGATCCCGCGGCCGCCGCCGGTCACCAGAGCCACCTTGCCGTGCATGTCCGCCTCCTGAGAGCGAGCCGATGTCCTGCACACCAGTCCAGCCGCTCGCGGCGCCGCACACCGGCGGCAATCGGACACAAAGGCCGCCCCGGCGCCCTCCGTTCGCCCCGGCCGACCGGGGGTAGCAAGTTAACTCCGGTAAAACAAGCGGCAGTCGGTGTTGACGTGCCCCCGTCTACGCGCGTCATCCTGAGGGCATGAAGATTCCCCCACGCTTCATCAGCGTCGCTGCCCTCGCCGCCGCCCTGTTCGTCGGCGGCCCCGCCACCGTCGCCGCGCAGGCCGCCGCACCGGCCCCCGTCTCCGCGACCGTCCTGTCCGCCGCCTCGGTCGGCGACATCTGCTACTCCGCCCTGCCCTCGCAGGCGCACGACACCCTGGACCTCATCGCACAGGGCGGCCCGTACCCGTACGAGCAGGACGGCACCGTCTTCCAGAACCGCGAGGGCGTGCTGCCCCAGCAGTCCACCGGGTACTACCACGAGTACACCGTCATCACGCCCGGCTCGGACGACCGCGGCGCCCGCCGCATCGTGACCGGCGAGGCGAACCAGGAGGACTACTACACCGCCGACCACTACGCGTCCTTCGACCTGGTCGACCACTCCTGCTAGCGGACGCCGCCTAGCCCTTCCGGTCGCTCCCGGCGGCCGCGAACACGGCGATCGCCAGCACCACCAGCGCGATGCTGCCGTACACCTCGCGGCCGTCGAGGAACCCGATGTGCTGGATGAGGCCCCAGCCCAGCCAACCGGTGAACTCGTGGACCAGGCCCACCCCGCCCTGGAACAGCAGGAGTGCTCCGACGGCCTCCAGCGCCTGCTGCAGCTGCTTCTTGTTCATGCACAGGACTCTCGCCCCGCGGGCCGGCCGCCCGCGTCGGCCGCGGGGCGGGACCGGTGCGCCACAGGTCGCCCCTGCGGCGCACGATCCGCGACCGAAGTCGACGTCCGTACGACTTTCGTCGCGCGCCCGGCGCCGAGCACGCCCCGGGCCGCTCCCGGTGCGTAGATTTGTCGACCATGGAGTCATCGCAGCAGACCACGACCCCGGTGCCCGCGCAGGAGCCGCAGGTGTCCGCACGCCGCTGGCTGCTGCCCTCGACGCTCGCCGACGAGCTCGACCTCGACTCGCAGGGGCAGCCGGGCCGGCGGCGGCGCACCGCCCGCGACTGGCTCGTCGACTTCTGCTGCTTCTTCATCGCCGTCGTCATGGGGCTGGCCTTCTCCCAGCAGGTCTGGGACAACCCCCGCCTGTCGCCCGCCGTCGCCGTCGCCGACCAGGTCATCGGCGCGCTCGCCTGCGCCGGCGTGTGGCTGCGGCGGCGGTGGCCCCTCGGGTACGCCGTCGCGATGATCCCGGCCGGTTTCCTGTCGGACACCGCGGCCGGGGCCGTCATGATCTCGATCTTCACGGTGGCCGTGCACCGGCCGTTCCGCGACGCCGCCTGGGTCGTCGGGATCTCCGGCGCTCTTCTGCCGGTCTTCTACTGGTGGCGGCCCGCGCCCGACTCCCCGTACCTGCTGTCCGTCTCGTTCACCGTGATCCTCATGGTCACGGTGGTCGGCTGGGGCATGTTCGTCCGCTCCCGGCGCCAGCTCCTCATGTCGCTGCGGGACCGCGCGCGGCGGGCCGAGACCGAGGCCGGGCTGCGCGCCGAGCAGGCCCAGCGGCTGGCCCGCGAGGCCATCGCCCGCGAGATGCACGACGTGCTCGCCCACCGGCTCACCCTGCTCAGCGTGCACGCGGGCGCCCTGGAGTTCCGCCCCGACGCGCCCCGCGACGAGATCGCCCGGGCCGCTGGCGTCATCCGGGAGAGCGCGCACGAGGCGCTGCAGGACCTGCGCGAGATCATCGGCGTGCTCCGGGCCGGCGACCAGGGCGACGAGCCGGGCCGCCCCCAGCCGACGCTCGCCGCGCTCGACGCACTGGTCGCCGAGTCCCGCGAGGCCGGGATGAAGGTCGGCCTCGACAACCGCGTGGGCGATCCGGACACCGTCCCCGCCTCCACCGGGCGCACCGCCTACCGGATCGCCCAGGAGGGCCTGACCAACGCCCGCAAGCACGCACCCGGCGCCGAGGTCACCCTCACCGTCGACGGCGCACCCGGCGACGGACTCACCGTCACCGTGCGCAACCCGGCGCCGTCCGGGCCCGTCCCGCACGTGCCCGGCTCCGGGCAGGGGCTGATCGGACTCACCGAGCGCGCCACGCTCGCCGGCGGCCGGCTCGACCACGGCCCCGGACCGGACGGCGGGTTCGCGGTCCGCGCCTGGCTCCCGTGGGCCGGGTGACCGGGCGCGATGACTACGGTGGGGGCCATGAACACGATCCGGCTGCTGCTCGTCGACGACGACGCCCTCGTCCGCTCCGGCCTGACCCTCATGCTGGGCGGCGCCGAGGACGTCGAGATCGTCGGGGAGGCCGCCGACGGGGCGCGGGCCGTCGAACTCGCGGGCACGGTCCGGCCGGACGTCGTGCTCATGGACATCCGGATGCCCGTCATGGACGGGCTCACCGCCACCGAGCGGCTGCGCGCCGTGCCGGACGCCCCCGAGGTCGTCGTCCTCACCACCTTCCACGCCGACGAGCAGGTGCTGCGGGCGCTGCGCGCGGGTGCCGCGGGTTTCGTCCTCAAGGACGCGACCCCCGCCGAGATCCTCGGCGCCGTGCGCAGCGTCGCGGCCGGTGACCCGGTGCTCTCTCCGGCCGTCACCCGCCAGTTGATGACCCACGCCGCCGCCTCCGAGCGCGAGACCCGCACCGCACGGGCCCGCGCCCGCGTCGCCCTGCTCGCCGGACGCGAACGGGACGTCGCCCTCGAGGTCGGCCGCGGCAAGTCCAACGCCGAGATCGCCGCGACCCTCTACATGAGCGTCGCCACCGTCAAGACGCACGTGTCCCGCGTCATGACGAAGCTGGACCTCAACAACCGCGTGCAGATCGCGCTGCTCGTCCACGACGCGGGCCTGCTCGACGCGGCCTGAGCGGCCTCTCGCGGCCCCGGCCGCCGGGGTAGGTTCGAGGTCTGCCGGGCGACACGGCAGCGGGCGCACGACGGCGGCCCGGCGACGGGGGAGAGGGCGGGACCAGGACATGGCGGGACCACCGCGGCGGACGGTCCGCGATCTGCGGCGCGGCAACCGGGCGACCGTACTGCGCACGATCTGGTTCGACGGACCGCTCAGCCGGCAGGAGCTCGGCCCGCTCACCGCACTCAGCTCGGGCTCCGTGAGCAACGTCGTCGGCGAACTCGTCGCCGACGGCCTCCTGGAGGAGGCCGGTTCCGTCGAGTCCGACGGCGGCCGTCCGCG
>NZ_WWIA01000439.1 GCF_009870065.1 Streptomyces sp. SID5785
CCCCGGAGGGGGCGGGACGGTGGGAACAAGGGGCCACCCCAGCGCGGGGAGAAACGCACCGCAGCACAGGCAAGTCGAACGCCCCCGGACCGCGCACCCTCGGCGCAGACCACACCGGCCCCGCAGACCCTCCCCGGCGCAAACCGCACGGGCCTCACAGACCCGGCCCCCGGCGCACACCGCACAGACCCCACAGACCCGGCCCCCGGCGCACACCGCACAGACCCCGCAGACCCTCCCCGGCGCAGACCACACCGGCCCCGCAGACCCTCCCCGGCGCAAACCGCACAGACCCCACAGACCCGGCCCCCGGCGAAAGACCGCACAGGCCCCCCAGTCCCGCCCCCCGCCGGCCAGGCGCCAGGCGTTCAGCCTCGCGTCAGCGTGCTGACCAGCTCGTCCGCCGCCCGGTACGGATCCAGCGTGCCCGCCACGATCCGGTCCGCCAGTGCCCCGAGCCGCCGGTCGCCGGACAGGTCGCCGATCCGCTCCCGCAGCGCGGTCATCGCGATCGTCTCGACCTCCCGGGCGGCCCGCGCCGAACGCCGCTCCGCGAGCACCCCGCGCTCCTCCATCCACGCCCGGTGCTTCTCGAGCGCCTCGACGACCTCGTCGATGCCCTCGCCCCGCGCGGCGACGGTCTTGACGATGGGCGGGCGCCAGTCACCGGGGCCCCGGGACTCGCCGAGGCCGAGCATGTGGTTGAGCTCGCGGGCGGTGGCGTCGGCGCCGTCCCGGTCCGCCTTGTTCACGACGTAGACGTCGCCGATCTCGAGGATTCCGGCCTTGGCCGCCTGGATCCCGTCGCCCATGCCGGGGGCGAGCAGGACGACGGAGGTGTCCGCCTGGGACGCGATCTCGACCTCGGACTGGCCGACGCCGACCGTCTCGACGAGGACGACGTCGCAGCCGGCCGCGTCGAGCACCCGGATGGCCTGCGGTGCCGCCCAGGCGAGACCACCCAGATGGCCGCGGGTGGCCATCGAGCGGATGTAGACGCCGGGGTCGGACGCGTGGTCCGACATCCGCACACGGTCGCCGAGCAGCGCCCCGCCGCTGAACGGCGACGAGGGGTCGACCGCCAGGACGCCGACCCGCCTGCCGGCCCGCCGGTACGCGCTGACCAGCGCCGACGTCGAGGTCGACTTGCCGACCCCGGGCGACCCGGTCAGCCCGACCACGTACGCGTTCCCGGTGAGCGGGGCCAGTGCGGCCATGACCTCACGGAGCTGCGGGGACGCCCCCTCCACGAGGGAGATCAGCCGGGCCACGGCCCGCGGCCTGCCCTCCCTCGCCTGGGCGACCAGCGTGGGGACGTCCTGCATCACAGCTCCGTTCACTCGGTCCCGTACAGCAAACTGCGGTTACGCCTTCGGTACCCGCACGATGAGCGCGTCACCCTGACCGCCGCCGCCGCACAGCGCGGCCGCGCCGACGCCGCCGCCGCGCCGCTTGAGCTCGAGGGCCAGGTGCAGCACGATGCGGGCGCCGGACATCCCGATCGGGTGACCGAGGGCGATCGCGCCGCCGTTCACGTTCACCTTTTCCGTGGACACTCCGAGGTCCTTCATCGACTGGACGGCGACGGCCGCGAACGCCTCGTTGATCTCGACGAGGTCGAGGTCGCCGACGGCGATGCCCTCCTTGTCGAGGGCGTGCCGGATCGCGTTCGACGGCTGGGACTGCAGGGAGTTGTCGGGGCCCGCGACGTTGCCGTGCGCGCCGATCTCCGCGATCCAGTCGAGGCCGAGCTCCTGCGCCTTCGCCTTGCTCATGACGACCACCGCGGCGGCGCCGTCGGAGATCTGCGAGGACGTGCCGGCGGTGATGGTGCCGTCCTTGGCGAACGCGGGGCGCAGCTTGCCGAGGGACTCGGCCGTGGTCTCCGCGCGGATGCCCTCGTCCTTGCTGAACAGGATCGGGTCGCCCTTGCGCTGCGGGATCTCGACGGGCGTGATCTCGGCCTCGAACAGGCCGTTCTTCTGCGCCGCGGCCGCGCGCTGGTGGGACAGCGCCGCGATCTCGTCCTGCTCGGGGCGGGCGATGCCGAGGCGGGTGTTGTGCTTCTCCGTCGAGGCGCCCATGGGGATGTTCTCGAAGGAGTCCGTCAGGCCGTCGTACGCCATCGCGTCGAGCATCTCGACCGCGCCGTACTTGTAGCCCTCGCGGGACTTGGGGAGCAGGTGCGGGGCGTTGGTCATCGACTCCTGGCCGCCCGCGACCACGATGTCGAACTCGCCGGCGCGGATGAGCTGGTCCGCGAGCGCGATGGCGTCGAGGCCGGAGAGGCAGACCTTGTTGACGGTCAGCGCCGGCACGTTCATGGGGATGCCGCCCTTGACGGCGGCCTGGCGGGCGGGGATCTGCCCGGCACCCGCCTGGAGCACCTGGCCCATGATCACGTACTGCACCTGGTCGCCACCGATTCCCGCACGGTCGAGGGCGGCCTTGATCGCGAAGCCGCCGAGGTCGGCTCCGGAGAAGGACTTGAGCGAGCCGAGCAGACGGCCCATGGGCGTCCGCGCGCCCGCGACGATCACTGAGGTGGTACCGGTCGTTCCAGACATGAGGCACGGCCCCTTGGAGATGAGGAGTGAACGAGGGTTTACCCGAATGTACTGAGCGGTACCCCGTGCGTCATCGGAGCGACGGTGTGATCGCGCGCACGTTGCGTGACCACCGGGAACCGCGCTGCACTGGACCCATGCTGACGCGAATCGACCACATCGGGATCGCCTGCTTCGACCTCGACGCGACCGTCGAGTTCTACCGGGCCACGTACGGCTTCGAAGTCTTCCACTCCGAGGTCAACGAGGAGCAGGGCGTGCGCGAGGCCATGCTCAAGATCAACGCCACCGACGACGGCGGCGCCTCCTACCTGCAGCTCCTCGAGCCGACCCGGGAGGACTCCGCGGTGGGCAAGTGGCTGGCCAAGAACGGCGAGGGTGTGCACCACATCGCCTTCGGCACCGCGGACGTCGACGCCGACGCGGAGGCCGTCCGCGGCAAGGGCGTGCGGGTGCTCTACGACGAGCCGCGGACCGGTTCGATGGGTTCGCGGATCACCTTCCTGCACCCCAAGGACTGCCACGGCGTGCTGACCGAACTCGTCACCGCAGCACCCCAGGAGTCGGCGGAGCACTGACCTCCACATACTCGGGCCGGTAGGGTTGGGGGGCGGCCGTCGCGCGCGACGCGGCAGCCGTGGCCGGGGTCCGGGTATCGGGGGACGAGGTCGGTGCGATCGGGCAGCCAGAGCCGAGGTCCGACAGCGCCGCCGTGTTCGATCTGACACCATTCCCCGGGGGCCCCGTCCGGCGGACGGACTGGGCTCTTGAAGAAGTACTTGCGACCAGGGGACGGATGGGACCGCGCAGTGCGGGGCTACGAGAGCCAGGACGGCCGGCGGCCGGCTGAGACCGACCATCTCTCGCGGTTCGAGGCCGAGATGAAGCGGCTGGAGACCGAGCGGGAGAAGGCTGTCCAGCACGCCGAGGACCTCGGCTACCAGGTGGAGGTGCTGCGCGCCAAGCTGCACGAGGCGCGCCGCAGCCTCGCGACCCGGCCTGCCTACGACGGGGCGGACATCGGCTACCAGGCCGAGCAGCTGCTGCGCAACGCGCAGAGTCAGGCCGACCAGCTGCGCGCCGACGCCGAGCGCGAGCTGCGCGAGGCCCGGGCGCAGACGCAGCGCATCCTCCAGGAGCACGCGGAGCAGCAGTCGCGGCTCCAGTCCGAGCTGCACACCGAGGCGGTCAACCGCCGGCAGCAGCTCGATCAGGAGCTCGCGGAGCGCCGCCGCACGGTCGAGAACCACGTCAACGAGAACGTGCAGTGGGCCGAGCAGCTGCGCGCCCGCACCGAGCAGCAGGCCCGCCGGCTGCTCGACGAGTCCCGCGCCGAGGCGGACCAGGCGCTGGCCGCCGCCCGCGCCGAGGCCGAGCGGGTCGCCGCCGAGGCCCGCGAGCGGCTGACCGGCGAGGCCGAGTCGGCCCGCGCCGAGGCGCAGGCCCTGCTGGCCCGCGCCCGCCAGGACGCCGAGCGGCTGCTGACCGCGGCGTCCACGCAGGCCCAGGAGGCCACCGACCACGCCGAGCAGGTCCGCACGTCGACGACCGCCGAGTCGGACGCCGCGCGCCGCCAGGCCGGTGAGCTGAGCCGGGCCGCCGAGCAGCGCTTGTCGGAGGCGGAGGCGGCGCTGCGCGAGGCCCGCACCGAGGCCGACAAGGTGCTGGGCGAGGCCAAGGACACCGCGGCGAAGCAGCTGGCGAGCGCCGAGTCGACGAACGAGCAGCGCACCCGGACCGCGAAGGAGCAGGTCGCCCGGCTCGTCCAGGAGGCCACCAAGGACGCGGAGGCCACCAAGGAGGAGGCCGAGCAGGCCCTCGCCGACGCCCGTGCCGAGGCCGAGAAGGTGATCGCCGAGGCCAAGGAGAAGGCGCGTACGGTCACCGCGGAGGAGACCGCGGGCGAGCTCGCGAAGGCCGCCAGGACCGCGGAGGACGTCCTCAACAAGGCGTCCGAGGAAGCGAAGTCGACGACGAAGGCGGCGGCCGAGGAGGCGGAGCGGATCCGCTCCGAGGCCGAGGCCGAGTCGGACCGGCTGCGCGCCGAGGCGCACGACCTGTCCGAGCAGCTCAAGGGCGCGGCCAAGGACGACACCGAGGAGTACCGGGCCAAGACGGTCGAGCTGCAGGAGGAGGCGCGCAGGCTGCGCGGCGAGGCCGAGCAGCTGCGGGCCGAGGCCGTCGAGGAGGGCGAGCGGATCCGGGCGGAGGCCCGGCGCGAGGCCGTCCAGCAGATCGAGGAGTCGGCCCGGACCGCCGAGGAGCTGCTCTCCAAGGCGAAGGCGGACGCGGACGAGCTGCGGTCGGCGGCGACGACGGAGAGCGAGCGGGTCCGGACCGAGGCGATCGAGCGGGCGACCTCCCTGCGCAAGCAGGCCGAGGACACGCTGGAGCGCACCCGCGCCGAGGCCGAGCGGTACCGCACGGAGGCCGAGGAGCAGGCCGAGACCACCCGCGCGGACGCGGAGCGTGCCGCGCAGACCCTCAGGGACGACACCGAGCGTGCCCTGGAGGCACGGCAGGAGGAGGCGGCCCGCGAGCTGACCCGCCTGCACACGGAGGCCGAGGAGCGGCTCACGGCGTCGGAGACGACGCTGACCGACGCCCGGACCGAGTCCGAGCGGCTGCGCAAGGAGGCGGCCGACGAGGCGGAGCGGCTGCGCGCCGAGGCCGCCGAGCGGGTCCGCACGCTCCAGGCGCAGGCCGAGACGGAGGCCGAGCGGCTGCGCACGGAGGCCGCGGCGGACGCGTCGAC
>NZ_WWIA01000440.1 GCF_009870065.1 Streptomyces sp. SID5785
ACCGCCGGCGGCATCCGGGCCCCGCGGCGCGGCCTGCTGGCGGTCGTCGCGGTGGTCCTGCTCGTGCTGGGTGTCGGCACGGGCGTCTGGTACATCAACTCGGGCCAGTTCACGAAGGTGCCCGCGCTCCTGACGAAGACGCAGGCGCAGGCGGAGCAGCGGCTGGAGGACGCGGGGCTGCAGGCGGGCACGACCCGCTTCGCGTACAGCAGCACGTACGACCGCGGCACGGTCATGGCCACCGACCCCGAGCCGGGCGCCCGGATCCGGGACGACGGCACGGTGACGCTGACCGTCTCCAAGGGCCCGAAGACCGTGAAGGTGCCCGACCTGAAGGGCACGCCGCTCGCCACCGCGCGCAGCGACCTGAAGGGGCGCGGCCTGGCGGCCGGGATGGTCACGAAGGCGTTCAGCGAGGAGATCGCCAAGGGGGCCGTCATCAGCACCGACCCCGAGGCGGGCACGACCCGTGACGCGGGCACCGCGGTGGCGCTCGTGGTGTCCCGGGGCGCGCCGATCGACGTCCCGGACGTCACGGGCGAGTCCCAGCAGGACGCGGTCGCGGAGCTGGAGGAGGCCGGACTGCGGGCGGAGATCGCGCCGCAGCGCGTCCAGTCCGACGAGGACAAGGGCGATGTGGCCGCGCAGTCACCGCACGACGGGGAGCTGGCCGAGGGCGACAAGGTGAAGCTGACGATCTCCAAGGGCCCGCCCATGGTCGAGGTCCCGGACGTCACGGGCCTGAAGGTCGACGAGGCGCACGACAAGCTGGAGTCGGCGGGCTTCGAGGTCAAGGACGACCGCGGCATCCTGGGCCTGTTCGGTGACACGGTGAAGAGCCAGTCGGTCGAGGGCGGCGACGACGCCCCGAAGGGCTCGGAGATCACGATCACCATCCGCTGAACCGCGCTGTCGGGCACCGCACGGGCGCGTGACACCCTTGGCCCGGTGAAGAGCAGCAGCACCGTGCCGAACACGCGCGGCCCGAGCAGTGTCCGCGACGCGACCGCACCGGGCGTCACCCTCCGCAATCCGGTCGGCGGCCATGTGCCGGTGGCCGGAGGGCTGGCCTCGACAGGCCTGGCCTACGCGCGCGAGCTGGCCGCCGAGACGGTCCAGGTCTTCGTCGCCAACCCGCGCGGCTGGGCCACACCGGCGGGGAACCCGAAGCAGGACGAGGCGTTCCGCGCGCAGTGCGCCGAGGACGGCGTCCCCGCGTACGTCCACGCGCCGTACCTGATCAACTTCGGCTCGCACACCGAGGCGACCGTGGACCGGTCCGTGGACTCGCTGCGGCACTCGCTGCGCCGGGCCCGGGCGATCGGCGCGCTCGGCGTCGTCGTGCACACCGGCTCGGCGACCGGCGGCCGGCCGCGCGAGACGGCGCTGGCGCAGGTGCGTGAGCGGATGCTGCCGCTGCTGGACGAGCTGACCCACGACGACGACCCGTTCCTGCTGCTCGAGTCGACGGCGGGCCAGGGCTTCTCGCTGTGCTCGCGCACCTGGGACTTCGGCCCGTACTTCGACGCCCTGGACCGCCATCCCAAGCTGGGCGTCTGTCTCGACACCTGCCACATCTTCGCCGCGGGCCACGACCTGACGGGCGCGCACGGCATGCGGCAGACCCTGGACCTCCTGGTGGAGACGGTCGGCGAGGGCCGTCTGAAGCTGATCCACGCCAACGACTCCAAGGACGTCGTGGGCGCCCACAAGGACCGGCACGAGAACATCGGCTCGGGTCACATCGGTGCCGAGCCGTTCCGTGCGCTCATGGCTCATCCGGCGACGGCGGGCGTGCCGCTGATCATCGAGACGCCGGGCGGCAAGGAGGGGCACGCGGCGGACGTGGCCCGCCTCAAGAAGCTCCGCGGCTAGGGCGGTCACACAGAAGAGAAGCGCGCCGGAGAACGGAAGAACAGGAGACGGGAATACCCCCAGGGGGTATATGGTTCACACTGTCGGCAGGAACCGCTCCGGACACTGGGGGAACCATGCAGCACGGGACGCACGCCGGCCACGACCACAGCGCGCACGGGCACGAGCACCACGGGCCGGGCCACGGCGGCACGGGGCGGGTCAGCTGGGCCACGGCCGCGCAGGCGACGCTGCACTGCCTCATCGGCTGCGCCATCGGCGAGGTGCTCGGCATGGTCGTCGGCACCGCACTCGGCTGGGGCAACCTGCCGACGATGGTCCTCGCGATCGCGCTCGCGTTCCTCTTCGGCTACTCGCTCACCCTGCGCGGTGTACTCAAGGCGGGCCTGGACCTCAAGGCAGCCTTCCGGGTCGCGCTCGCCGCGGACACCCTGTCGATCGCGGTCATGGAACTGATCGACAACGGCGTGATCGCCCTGTGGCCGGACGCCATGGACGCGCACCTGTCGGACGGCCTGTTCTGGGGCGCGCTGGCCGCGTCCCTCGCGCTCGCCTTCGCCGTCACGACGCCGGTGAACCGCTGGATGATCGGCCGCGGCAAGGGGCACGCGGTGGTGCACCAGTACCACCACTGACCACGCGCGGCAGCAGGACCGGTCAGGCCCCGGCCAGGACAGGCCAGAGGTGGTCAGGCTAGAGCTCGGGGCCTTCCCCGGGCTCTTCCTGGTAGGAGTAGCGCTGCTCGCGCCACGGATCACCCACGTTGTGGTACCCGCGCTCCTCCCAGAAGCCGCGCCGGTCCGCGGTCATGTACTCGACGCCGCGCACCCACTTCGGCCCTTTCCAGGCGTACAGGTGCGGGACGACGAGGCGCAGCGGGAAGCCGTGCTCGGCGGTGAGCAGCTCGCCACCCTTGTGCGTGGCGAAGATGGTGCGCTCGTCCGCGAAGTCGGCCAGCCGCAGGTTCGAGCTGAAGCCGTACTCGGCCCAGACCATGACATGGGTGACGCCGGGGGCGGGCGGGGCGAGGTCGAGGATCGTGGAGGCGCGCACACCGCCCCATTCGGCGCCGAGCATGCTGAACTTCGTCACGCAGTGCAGGTCGCCCACGACCGTCGCGTACGGCAGAGCGGAGAACTCCTCGTGGTTCCAGCAGTGCTTGTCGCCGTCGGCCGTCGATCCGAAGACCCTGAACTCCCAGCGCTCGGGCCGGAACTTGGGCACGGGCCCGTAGTGCGTGACGGGCCAGCCGCGCTGGAGGCGCTGCCCCGGCGGAAGCTCCGGTTGCACTGCTCCCCCAGACTCGCGACCCACCGGATGACCCATGCCTCCATCCTGACAGACCCCGGGCAGTGGCCATGACCACACGGCGCCCGACGACCGCAGTCGATCATGGATCCGGGCAACTCCTACTAAGCGTGCACTTACTGGACGCGTTTCGGCGCCAGTGCAAGGATGCGCGGACCTGCCCAGTCACCGCTTGGAAGGAGCCTCTGCGATGCAGGGCGACCCCGAGGTCATCGAATTTCTCAACGAGCAGCTGACGGCCGAGCTCACGGCCATCAACCAGTACTTCCTGCACGCCAAGATGCAGGAGAACTTCGGCTGGACGAAGCTCGCGAAGTACACGCGCTCCGAGTCGATCGACGAGATGAAGCACGCGGAGGTGCTCACCGACCGGATCCTGTTCCTGGACGGGCTGCCCAACTACCAGCGGCTCTTCCACGTCCGGGTCGGGCAGTCGGTCACGGAGATGTTCCAGGCGGACCGGCAGATCGAGGTCGAGGCCATCGACCGGCTGAAGCGGGGCATCGAGGTGATGCGCGCGAAGGGCGACATCACGTCCGCGAACATCTTCGAGTCGATCCTCGAGGACGAGGAGCACCACATCGACTACCTGGACACGCAGCTGGAGCTGGTGGAGAAGCTCGGCGAGCCGCTCTATCTCGCCCAGGTCATCGAGCAGCCGGAGAGCTGACCACAGCCGGGAAGCCGACCCAGACCGACTCAGGCCGCCTCAGGCCGCCTCGGGCAGCTCGGCCTGCGGGGCGAGCGCGACCGCGCTGCCTCCCTGGTCGACGAGCTCGCGGCGGGGGCACGCGCCCCGGCCGAGCAGCGCCTGGATGCGCCGCACGCACGAGCCGCAGTCGGTGCCGGCCTTGCAGGCCGACGCGATCTGGCGGGGGGTGCAGGCGCCGTCCTCCGCGTGCCGCTTGACCTGCGCCTCGGTGACTCCGAAACAGTTGCAGACGTACACGCGGGTTCACCTCCCGGTCGGGACTCGTCGATGGCGCCGTCCCGTGGATCGGTGAGGCTTACCTAACCTTACCCGGAGGGCCGGGAGCGCAAAAGTGCCGTGGGGCGCGGATCGCTGTGATCCGCGCCCCACGGCACATGTGGCGATGCTCCGGGTCCTACTGGTCGCGGTACATCTCCGCCACCAGGAAGGCCAGGTCGAGCGACTGGCTGCGGTTGAGCCGCGGGTCGCAGGCCGTCTCGTAGCGCTGGTGCAGGTCGTCGACGAAGATCTCGTCGCCGCCGCCCACGCACTCGGTGACGTCGTCACCGGTGAGCTCGACGTGGATGCCGCCCGGGTGGGTGCCGAGCTCCTTGTGGACCTCGAAGAAGCCCTTGACCTCGTCGAGCACGTCGTCGAAGCGGCGGGTCTTGTGGCCCGAGGCCGCCTCGTACGTGTTGCCGTGCATCGGGTCGGTGATCCAGGCGACGGTCGCGCCGGAGGCGGTGACCTTCTCGACCAGCTCGGGCAGCTTGTCGCGGACCTTGTCGGCGCCCATGCGGACGATGAAGGTCAGCCGGCCGGGCTCGCGGTCGGGGTCGAGGCGCTCGATGTACTGGAGCGCCTCCTCGGCCGTCGTCGTCGGGCCGAGCTTGATGCCGATCGGGTTGCGGATCTTGGAGGCGAACTCGATGTGCGCGTGGTCGAGCTGACGGGTGCGCTCACCGATCCAGACCATGTGGCCGGACACGTCGTACAGGTTGCCCGTGCGCGAGTCGACGCGGGTCAGGGCCGACTCGTAGTCGAGCAGCAGCGCCTCGTGCGAGGAGTAGAACTCGACGGCCTGGAACTCGGCAGGGTCGGTGCCGCAGGCGCGCATGAAGTTCAGCGCGTTGTCGATCTCGCGCGCCAGCTGCTCGTAGCGCTGGCCCGAGGGGGACGACTTCACGAAGTCCTGGTTCCAGGCGTGCACCTGGCGCAGGTCGGCGTAGCCACCGGTGGTGAAGGCGCGCACCAGGTTGAGCGTCGAGGCGGACGCGTTGTACATCCGCTTCAGGCGCTCGGGGTCCGGGACGCGGGCGGCCTCGGTGAAGTCGAAGCCGTTGACGGAGTCGCCGCGGTAGGTCGGCAGGGTCACGCCGTCGCGGGTCTCGGTCCCCTTGGAGCGCGGCTTGGAGTACTGGCCCGCGATGCGGCCGACCTTCACGACGGGCACGGAGGCCGCGTACGTGAGGACGGCGCTCATCTGCAGGAGCGTCTTGAGCTTCGCCCGGATGTGATCCGCGCTGACGGCGTCGAAGGCCTCGGCGCAGTCGCCGCCCTGGAGCAGGAACGCCTCGCCACGGGCGACGGCTCCCATCCGGGCGCGCAGCTGGTCGCACTCACCGGCGAAGACCAGCGGCGGATACGTCTCGAGCTCGGCGATCACATCGCGCAGAGCCTCGGCATCCGGGTACTCGGGCTGCTGCGCCGCGGGCAGGTCTCGCCAGGTGTTGCCAGCGCTTGCGCTGGTCTTAGCGTTCACGGTCACCTCGACAACATTACGGGGTCGCGCCGACCGTCCATTCCGCCGCTCATCTTTTGAGACGGCCGGTTCACACGAGAGCGGGCGGGCGGCGCCCCGGACGGCCCGGAGTTCGGGTACGGTGACGTCCATGTTCGCGCAGCTTCTGCACCGCACCTGGTGGTGGACCGCACATCCGGCGGCCCACTGACTGCGCGTACCCGAGTCCGCGAAGGCCGCCCGAGGGGCGGCCTTCCGTGTTTTCGAGTGTTGCGGCACCGGCACCGGCTGTTCCTCCCGAACCCCCGCTCTCCTGAAGCGCTCCGGAAGGACAGCCCATGAGCCAGAACCTCCTGAACCTGCACGACCTGCTCGCCGACGACCGCCCCTTCGCCCTGCTCCGCCGCCGCACCCCCGGCCGTGCCGCCGCGGGAGGTGACGTGGTCGAGGTCCTGATCGGCGGGACCGGCACGTACGAGCGGCTCGCCGACGTCCCCGAGGGCCTCGCGCTCGTCCCGTTCCGGCAGATCAGGGAGCGCGGCTTCGACGTCCGCGACGACGGCACCCCGCTGACCGTGCTGCGCCCCGAGGAGACCTACGAGATCCCGCTCGACGAGGCCCTCGACCAGCTGCCGCGGCACGCCGTGGACGTGCGGGGCGGCGGCTTCGACGTCGACGACGACACGTACGCGGAGATCGTCGGGCGGGTGCTGCGGGACGAGATCGGGCGCGGCGAGGGCGCGAACTTCGTGATCAGGCGGACGTACGAGGGCGAGATCCCCGGGTTCTCGCGGGCCGACGCACTGGCGCTGTTCCGGCGGCTGCTCGACGGCGAGCGGGGCGCGTACTGGACGTTCGTCGTGCACACCGGGGACCGGACGCTGGTCGGGGCGAGCCCCGAGGTGCACGTGCGGATGTCCGGCGGCACGGTCGTGATGAACCCGATCAGCGGTACGTACCGGTACCCGGCGGCCGGGCCGACCGCCGACGACCTGCTGGACTTCCTCGCCGACGGCAAGGAGATCGAGGAGCTGTCGATGGTCGTCGACGAGGAGCTCAAGATGATGTGCACCGTCGGCGACATGGGCGGCGTCGTCGTCGGCCCGCGCCTGAAGGAGATGGCGCACCTCGCCCACACCGAGTACGAGCTGCGCGGGAAGTCGACGCTCGACGTGCGGGAGGTGCTGAAGGAGACCATGTTCGCGGCGACCGTCACCGGTTCGCCCGTGCAGAACGCCTGCCGGGTCATCGAGCGGTACGAGTCCGGCGGGCGCGGCTACTACGCGGGCGCGCTCGCCCTGATCGGGCGGGACGCGGGCGGGGCCCAGACGCTCGACTCGCCCATCCTGATCCGCACGGCCGACATCGACGCGGGCGGGCGGTTGCGGGTGCCGGTCGGCGCGACGCTGGTGCGCGGCTCCGACCCGGCGGGCGAGGTCGCCGAGACGCACGCCAAGGCGGCCGGGGTGCTCGCCGCTCTCGGGGTGCGGCCGGCGCGGCCCCGGGCGGAGGGCACGCGGCCCGCGCTCGCCGACGATCCTCGGGTGCGGGCGGCGCTGGACGGGCGCCGCGCGGCCCTCGCGCCGTTCTGGCTGCGGATGCAGCAGCGCTCGGGCGAGCTGTCCGGGCATGCGCTGGTCGTCGACGGCGAGGACACGTTCACCGCGATGCTCGCCCATGTGCTGCGCTCGTCGGGGCTCGACGTCACGGTGCGGCGCTACGACGAGGCGGGGCTGCGCGAGGCCGTGCGGGCGCACGAGGGGCCCGTCGTGCTCGGACCGGGGCCGGGCGACCCGGCCGACACGGCCGATCCGAAGATGCGCTTCCTGCGCTCGCTCGCCGCCGACGTGCTGCGGGACCACCGGTACGGGGTGCTCGGCGTCTGCCTCGGGCACGAGCTGCTCGCGGTGGAGCTCGGCCTGGAGATCGTGCGCAAGGAGGTGCCGTACCAGGGCGCGCAGGTCGACGTGGACCTGTTCGGGCGGACCGAGACGGCCGGGTTCTACAACAGTTTCGTGGCGCGCTGCGACGACGAGGCCGCGCACGAGCTGGCCGCGCACGGGGTGGAGATCGCCCGGGACGCGCGGACCGGCGAGGTGCACGCGCTGCGCGGGCCCGGCTTCGCGGGCGTCCAGTTCCACCCGGAGTCGGTGCTGTCGCTGCGCGGGGCGGGGATCGTCCGGGAGCTGCTCGCTCAGGTGGCGGCGGGCACCAGCACGTTCTCGGAGCGGCGGCCCGCGCGGTAGTCGAGCACGTTCTGCACGGTGGTGTCGATGATCTGGCCGACGGCGTCCGCCGTGTAGTACGCCTGGTGGGACGTGACCAGCACGTTGGGGAAGGTGACCAGGCGGGCCAGGGTGTCGTCCTCGACGACGTCGAGCGACTTGTCGAGGAAGAACAGGCCCGCCTCGGCCTCGTACACGTCGAGGCCCACGCCCGTGAAGCGGCCCTCGCGCAGCTCGGCGACGAGGGCCTTGGTGTCGACGAGGCCGCCGCGGCTGGAGTTCACCAGGATCGCGTCGTCCTTCATGGTGCGCAGCGCGGCGGCGCCGACGATGTGCTCGGTGGACGGGAGCAGCGGGACGTGCAGGCTGATGAGGTCGGCCTCGGCGAACAGCCGCTCCTTGTCGACGTACTTCATGCCGAGCTCCAGGCACTCCGGGTTCTCGGCGACGTCCCAGCCGAGCAGGTTCATCCCGAAGCCGTGCGCGATCCTGGTGAACGCGGCGCCGATCTTGCCGGTGCCGAGCACGCCGACGGTGCGGCCGCGCAGGTCGCGGCCCATCAGTCCGTCGAGCCGGAAGTCGAAGTCGCGGGTGCGGTTGCTGGCCCGGACGATGCGGCGGTTGACGGCCATGGCGAGGGTCCAGGCGAACTCGGCGACCGAGTACGGCGAGTAGTACGAGACCCGGGCGACGGTGAGCCCGAGGCGCTCGGCGACCTCCAGGTCGATGTTGTTGAAGCCCGTCGAGCGCTGGGCGATCATCTGCGTGCCGCCGGCCGCGAGGGTCTGCAGGACGCGGTTGTTCAGACTGGCGTTGACGCTGGTGGAGACGATCTCGTAGCCCGAGGCGATGGGCGCGGTGTCCTCGTTGAGGAACACGTCCAGGCAGCGCACCTCGGTGCCGGTCCCGGGGTGCCCCGCGAACGCCTTCTCCATCAGGGGCTTTTCATCCGATTGGACGCCGAATGCGAGGATCTCCATGGCTGGAGTTTAGGGCCGGGTGCCCGCTTCGGCGCGCCGGGCTCAGCCGAAGAAGACACCGACCTCCTCGTACAGGGCCGGGTCGACCGTCTTGAGGCGGGAGGTCGCGTCGGTGATCGGGACACGGACGATGTCGGTGCCGCGCAGGGCGACCATCGTGCCGAAGTCGCCGTCCCGGACCGCGTCGATCGCGTGCAGGCCGAAGCGGGTGGCCAGCCAGCGGTCGAAGGCGGACGGGGTGCCGCCGCGCTGGACGTGGCCGAGGACCGTGGTGCGGGCCTCCTTGCCGGTGCGCTTCTCGATCTGTTTCGCGAGCCACTCGCCGACGCCCGACAGCCGCACGTGGCCGAAGGAGTCGAGCGACTCGTCCTTGAGGACCGCGTCGCCGTCGCGGGGCATCGCGCCCTCGGCGACGACCACGATCGGGGCGTACGAGGCGCGGAAGCGGGACGTGACCCACGTGCAGACCTGTTCCACGTCGAAACGCTGCTCGGGGATGAGGATGACGTTGGCCCCGCCGGCCAGGCCCGAGTGCAGCGCGATCCAGCCCGCGTGCCGGCCCATGACCTCGACGACGAGGACCCGCATGTGGGACTCGGCGGTGGTGTGCAGCCGGTCGATGGCCTCGGTGGCGATGCCGACGGCGGTGTCGAAGCCGAAGGTGTAGTCGGTCGCGGACAGGTCGTTGTCGATGGTCTTCGGGACGCCCACGACCGGGACGCCGTACGTGTCGCAGAGTTCGGCGGCGACGCCGAGGGTGTCCTCGCCGCCGATCGCGACGAGCGCGTCGACCTCCTGCTTGGCAAGGCTGTCCTTGACGCGGCGGATGCCGTCGGGGGCCTTCAGCGGATTGGTGCGGGAGGAGCCGAGGATGGTGCCGCCGCGGGGCAGGATGCCCCGGACGGCCGGGATGTCGAGGCGGACAGTGGCGTTCTCCAGGGGCCCGCGCCAGCCGTCGCGGAAACCGACGAAGTCGTAGCCGTACTCCTGGACCCCCTTGCGGACGATGCCCCGGATGACGGCATTGAGCCCGGGGCAGTCGCCGCCACCGGTGAGTACTCCGACCCTCATCGCGTAACTCCCTTGTCACGGTGGGTGGTTCACACCACTGTCCCGCGCGGGGTCACGCGTCGTCCAGACCCCGCTCGATGGCGTACCGGACGAGCTCGACGCGGTTGTGCAGCTGGAGCTTGCCGAGGGTGTTCTGCACGTGGTTCTGGACCGTGCGGTGGGAGATGACGAGGCGCTCGGCGATCTGCTTGTAGCTCAGGCCCTTGGCGACGAGCCGCAGCACCTCGGTCTCGCGCTCGGTGAGCTGGGGCGCCTTGGGCTCGTCGGCCCCCGCGGCGGGCGCGGGCTCGGAGGCGAGCCGGCGGTACTCGCCGAGGACGAGGCCCGCGAGGCCCGGGGTGAAGACGGGGTCGCCGGCCGCGGTGCGGCGCACGGCGTCGACCAGTTCACCGGTGGAGGCGGACTTGAGGAGGTAGCCGGTCGCGCCGGACTTGACCGCCTCCAGGACGTCGGCGTGCTCGCCGCTCGCGGACAGCACGAGGACCCGCAGCCCGGGGTCGGCACCCACGAGCTCCTTGCAGACCTGGACACCGGGCTTGGCCGGCAGGTTCAGGTCCAGGACGAGGACGTCGGGCCCGGCGGCGCGGGCGCGGCGCACCGCCTGGTCGCCGTCGCCCGCGGTGGCGACGACGTCGAAGCCGGCCCCGGCCAGGTCGCGGGCGACGGCGTCGCGCCACATCGGGTGGTCGTCGACGACCATGACCTTGATCGCGGGCCCGTCGTCCTGCTGCTGTCGCTGCTGTTCACTCATCGCTGCGGTCCTGCCTTCCCCCGTGCCGTCCATGCCGTTCACCTCTGCTTCTGTGCGGTCAGCTCTTCGGTACCGTCAGCTCGACCTCGGTGCCCTGGCCGGGGACGGAGATCAGCTCGGCGGTGCCGCCGATGTCGCGCAGCCGGCCGCGGATCGACTGGGCGACGCCGAGCCGCCCCTCGCCCTCGGCCTGCACCAGCCGGCCCTCGGGGATGCCGGGGCCGTCGTCCCGCACCGTCACCACCACCGCGCCGGGCTCGTCCTCGACGAGGATCCAGGCGTGCGCCTCCTCGCCCGCGTGCCGCCGCACATTGTCCAGGGCCGCGCTCACCGCCGCAGCCAGTTCGCGGGCCGCGCCGGGCGCCATCAGCACCGGGGCGCCCGGCTCCGAGAACGTGACGCGGGCGTTCGCGTGCCCGGCGAGCATCGGCCGCAGGTCGCGCGGGCCCCCGGCGTCCCCGGCGGCGCCTTCCTCGCCCGGGTCCTCGAGCACCCGCACCACCGCGCCCTGGGCCGCGTCCTCCGAGGCATGGGACGCGGTGAGCCCGCCCGCCACCAGGGTGCGCAGCGCGATCTCCTGCTCACCGGCGAGCCGGCCGAGCTCGGCGGCCTCGCCGCCCAGGGCGGAGCCGCGCCGCTGCACCATGGCGAGCACCTGGAGGACGCTGTCGTGGATGTCCCGGGCGAGGCGCTCGCGCTCGCGGGTCGCGGCCTCGATCTCCAGGGCGCGGGCGAGGGTGCGCTCGGAGGCGCGGGCCACCTCGACCACGTAGCCGATCGCTATCGAGGCGATGCAGACCAGCAGCACGTTGTGGATCGTGGAGCGGCTGACGGCGCCGCGCTGGATCACGTTGGCCACGCCGATCAGCAGGGACGCCGAGGCCGCCCAGCGCCAGCCGCCCTTGACCGCCCAGGCCAGGACGGCGCCCGCGGTCCAGATCGACGGGAGCGTCGAGCCGCCGGTGACGGCCCGGTCGTGCCCGGCGACCGGGGAGAGCAGGATGCCGACGACCGCGATCGTCAGGTCGGCGGTCAGGAAGCGCTTGGTGCAGCGCCGGGCGCCGGAGACCTGGGGCAGCGTCGCCAGCGTCCACACGGCGAGGACGACGAAGAAGCCGATCGCGACCCAGGGCCGCTCGTAGACCTCGTACGCGGAGGCGAAGAGCCCGATCGCGTACAGCATGGTCAGGACGCGGTACCCCATGAGGGCGCGCCACAGCGGCTGCTCGACCGACATCCGCACGACGCGCTCGCGCCGGGTCGTGTTCACCGTCTCCCCCACCCCCGCCGGTGCGCCCCTACGAGCCGCTCCGCTCCTTCTTGGCGTCCTTCTCGTCCTTCTTGGCTTCCTTCTCGGCCTTCTCCGCCTCCGCGAGCTGCCGCTTGGCGGCGGTCGCGTACATGTCGACGTACTCCTGGCCGGAGAGCTTCATGATCTCGTACATGACCTCGTCGGTGACCGCGCGCAGCACGAACCGGTCGGCCTCCATGCCCTGGTACCGGCTGAAGTCGAGCGGCTCGCCGATGCGGATGCCGGGGCGCATGAGCTTGGGGACGACCTTGCCCGGGGGCTGGATCTTCTCCGTGTCGATCATGGCGACGGGGATCACGGGCGCGCCGGTGGCGAGCGCCACGCGCGCGAGGCCGCCCGGCTTGCCCCGGTAGAGCCTGCCGTCGGGCGAGCGGGTGCCCTCGGGGTAGATGCCGAACAGCTCGCCGCGCTCCAGGACGTCGATCCCGCTCTTGACGGCGGCCTCACCGGCGCCGCGCGAGCCGGAGCGGTCCACGGGCAGCTGGCCGACGCCCTTGAAGAACGCGGCCGTGAGCTTGCCCTTGACCCCGGGCGTGGTGAAGTACTCGGCCTTCGCGATGAAGGTGACCTTGCGGTCGAGCACGGCCGGCAGGAAGAACGAGTCCGAGAAGGACAGGTGGTTGCTGGCCAGGATCGCGGGGCCCTCGGCGGGGATGTTCTCCAGGCCTTCCACCCACGGCCGGAAGCCGAGCTTCAGCGGCCCCCCGATGGCCACCTTCATTGCGCCGTAGATCAACCCACTGCCTTCCCTCGCACTCGGACCGGGCCCCGGCGGGCCGCCGATCAGTCCGAGAATCAGACCGAGGATCAGACCTTAACCCGCGAGGCCGTCCCGGGCCCCGACGACCCTGGTCGGTGTCGGTCCGGTCGCGTACGGTGAAGTGCACGCGCGCACTCCGGAGTCCTCCCCCGCCCCCCTTTCACGAACAGGAGACCGATGGTGCCGGTCCTCCCTGGAGCCGAGCCGTACCGCCACGAAGGCGGCGAGGTAGGCGTCCTCCTCTGTCACGGCTTCACCGGATCCCCGCAGTCGCTGCGCCCCTGGGCGGAGCGGCTCGCCGAGCACGGCCTGACCGTCTCGCTCCCGCTGCTGCCGGGCCACGGCACCCGGTGGGAGGACCTCGCCATCACGGGCTGGCAGGACTGGTACGCGGAGGTGGACCGGGCCCTCGGCGAGCTGGCCGAGCGCTGTACGCAGGTGTTCGTGTGCGGTCTGTCCATGGGCGGCGCGCTGGCCCTGCGGCTGGCCGCCCGGCACGGGGACGCGGTGGCCGGCCTGGTCCTCGTGAACCCGGGGAACAAGGTGCACGGCGCCGCCGCGCACGCCCTCCCGGTCGTGCGGCACGTCGTCCGCACGATCCCCGGCATCGCCTCGGACATCGCCAAGGAGGGCTCGGTCGAGGTGGGCTACGACCGGGTGCCGCTGCACGCCGCGCACCAGCTGAGGAACTTCTTCCGGATCGTCGACCGCGAGCTGCCGCAGGTCACGCAGCCGCTCATGGTGCTGCACAGCACGCAGGACCACGTGGTGCCGCCCGCCGACTCGGCCCGGGTCCTCGGCCGGGTCTCGTCCCGCGACGTCACCGAGATCCTGCTGGAACAGAGCTACCACGTGGCGACGTTGGACCATGACGCGGACCGGATCGCCGAGGAGAGCCTCGCGTTCATCGACCGGCTCGCGTCCGGTGTCGACGAGAGCTCCGCAGCGGGCGGCGTGGAAGGGACGGCCAGCGGTGGCTGAGCAGGAGCGGCGGGAGCCCGAGAGCCCGGACGGCGGCGAGAGCCGCGAGCCCGAGGCGGGGGCCTCGGAGGCGCGGGCGGCGGACCGGGGCGGCGAGCAGCCGCCGCCGGAGCCGGCCCGCGATCCGCTGCTGCCCACCGACGAGGACGCGGTGTGGGAGCAGATCGTCGCCGGGTACGGGGCGGAGCCGCCGGACCCGCCGGGCGCCAGGCCGTTCAGGTCGATCGAGGACCTGGCCCTCCCGGACCCGGAGCAGAGCGGGCGGGACGAGACGTCCGCCGACGAGCCGGACGACGCCGCGGGCCGGTCCGCCAAGGGGCCGCTGGGCTCCTCGGTGTCCTTCGCCCCGGGCGTCGCGGCGACGCCCGGCCCGCGCGACTACACGGCGCGCGAGGCCTCGGACGACGACCTCGACGAGGACGACGAGGGGCATTTCGTGCCGCCCGAGCCGCCGCCGCTCCCGGAGGCGGACGTGACGTCGCGGTTCGCCTGGCTGGCCGTGGTCGGCGGGCCCGTGCTGCTGCTGGTCTCGGTGCTGCTCGGCTGGGACATGACGTGGTGGCTGGCGACGCTGTGCATCGGCGGCTTCCTGGGCGGCTTCGCCACGCTGGTGGCCCGGATGCAGCCGGGTGACGACGAGGACGACGACCCGGGGCGCGGCGCCGTCGTGTGAGCCGGTGCCGCCGGGGGCGATGAGTCTGCCGGGCGGCGCCGGTCTGCCCTGGTATGACGCAGATCATCGCTGACATCTCGGTCTCGCTCGACAACTTCGTCACCGGCCCCGATCCGGGCCCCGAGAGCGGTCTCGGCACCGGCGGAGAGGGCCTGCACACCTGGGCGTTCTCCGACGACGCGGAGGACCGCCGGGTGCTGAGCGAGACGACCGCCCGCTCCGGCGCCGTGATCATGGGCCGGCGGCTGTTCGACGTGGTCGACGGCCCGGACGGCTGGAACGACGAGGTGGGCTACGGAGCCCGCGAGGCCGGCAGGCCGTCCTTCGTCGTCCTGACCGGCACGCCGCCGCCGTCGGTGCGGCTGACGGACCTGGACTGGACGTTCGTGTCGACGGGCCCGGCGGACGCGGTCGCCTTCGCGCGCGAGCGTGCCGAGGCCGCCTCCGCGGCGTCCGGCCGGGAGCTCGACGTCCTGATCATGGGGGGCGGCGCCACGGTCCGCTCGGCGCTGGACGCCGGGCTGGTCGACGTCCTCTCGCTGCATCTGTCGCCGGTCGTGCTGGGCGGCGGCACCCCGCTGTTCACCGGCGCAGTGCCGCGCGCGCTGGTCCAGCGGAGCGTGCTGGTGACGTCGACGGCGACGCATCTGACCTACGACGTGACCTGAGCGACGACCTGAGCGACGACCTGACCTGCGCTACGACCCGGCCTCACCTGCGGCGCCGGCCGCCGCGGGGACCCGGAGCGCGGCGAGGACGGGCAGATGGTCGGTGGCCGCGCACAGCTCGCCCCGGTCGAGGAAGCCGGGCACGCCGCAGCCGAGCACCTCGATGCCCCCGGTGGTCAGGATGGCGTCGATGCGCTGGTGCGGGTCCTGCGGCGTCGAGGTGTGCTCGCCGCCCCAGGGCCGGGCCGCCCACGCATCGGTCAGGACCTCGGTCAGCCGGCGGAAGGTGCGGCCGCCGGGGCGCTCGTTGAGGTCGCCGCCCGCGACGGCGTGCTCGGTGCCGAGCGCGGCGATCCGGTCGAGGAGCATCCCGCCCTGGGCGTACCGCTCGTCCTTCTGCAGGCTCAGATGGCAGCTGACGACGCCGATCCTGGCACCGCCGAAGCGGACGACGGCGGTGGCGAAGCCGCGCCGGTGGAGTCCGGGGGTGAGCGGCAGGAGCACGTCCTCGGTGCGCTCGACGGTGGCGCGCAGCGAGCAGAGCAGCGCGGGCCCGGCCGCGCTGCCGCCGCCGGAGAGGACGACCAGGTCGGCGGCGCGGGCGAGCCGGGCGAGCTTCTTGCGCCAGCGGAAGAAGCGCGGGGCCTCCTGGACCAGGACGAGGTCGGGGGCGCACGCCTTCATGACGCGGGCGAGGGCCACGGGGTCGTCGCGCATCGAGCGGATGTTGTAGCTGAGGACGCGGATCACGGCGGAACCGTCGGGTTCCGTACGGGAGTTGGGCAGCGGGTCGGTCGGGGCGTCGGTCGGCATGGTGATCAAGATACGCCGGTGCCCGCCGCTCCCCGGGGGAACGACGGGCACCGTCGTGCGGACGACTCGGGTCTCACATGATCGGGTCGGGCTCCCGGGCCAGGTCGGCGGCGCCCACGAGACCCGCCTTGTTCCCCAGCTGGGCGGCGATGACGTCCGCGACCGGCCGCCAGTTCCCCCCGACGAGCCAGCGCTTGTACGACTTGCGGATGGGGTCGAGCACGAGCTCGCCCTCGTCCGAGAGGCCGCCGCCGACGATGAACGCCGACGGGTCGAAGAGCGAGGCCAGGTCGGCGAGACCGGCGCCCGCCCAGCGGGCCAGCTCACGGTACGAGTCGACGGCCACGGCGTCGCCCTGCCGGGCGGCCATGGAGATGTGCTTGCCCTCGATGCCCTCGGGGGTGCCGTCGCCGAGGGAGAGCAGGAACTCCGCGTTCTCCGGGGTCGCGTTGGCCCGCTGCTTCGCGTAGCGCACGAGGGCGCGGCCGGAGGCGTACTGCTCCCAGCAGCCCTGCGAGCCGCAGCCGCACTGCAGACCGTCCGGCACCATGCGGATGTGGCCGAACTCGGCGGCGACGCCGAAGTGGCCGCGGCGCAACTTGTTGCCGATGATGATGCCGCCGCCGAGGCCGGTGCCGAGCGTGATGCAGATGACGTTGCGGTGGCCCTTGCCCGCGCCGAACTTGTACTCGCCCCAGGCGGCCGCGTTCGCGTCGTTCTCCACGACGACCGGGAGGCCGACGCGCTCCTCGACCTTCGCCTTGAGCGGCTCCTGGCGCCAGTCGATGTTCGGCGCGAAGTACACCGTCGAGCGCTGGCGGTTGACGTATCCGGCCGCACCGATGCCCACGCCGACGATCTCGTGCCCGGCCCTGGCACCTTCCACGGCCGAGGCGATGGCGTCGACGATCCCGTCCGGCGTGGAAGGCGTCGGCACCTTGAACGTGGAGAGGATGTTGCCGTCCTCGTCGACCACGCCGGCCGCGATCTTCGTGCCGCCGATGTCGACGCCGATGGTGAGTCCCATGAATCCCTCAGTTCGGTCGAGCCCCGCTACGGCCCACCGTACCTGAGGGCCCGGCCTCGCCCGGGGTCAGTCCAGGTCGATGTGTTCCCCACCGGGGGCTTCGTCCTCGGGGCCGCGGGGCGGGGTGCCCGGCGTCCTCGGCTCCTGGCCGCGCTGGGTCCAGCGGGACTCCTGGCCCTCGACGGCGGACCGGTAGGCGGCGAGCAGCTCGGAGCCGGCGGCGGCGAGGTGGTCGAAGACATCGGAATTGCGCTCTATGACCGGCTCGACGACGGACCTGGCCTGCCGGACGACCTGCTTGACGGCCTGCTCGGCGGTGCCCTGTGCGACGGCGCCGAGGAAGGGCGCCTGGACACCGGAGAGCTTGTCGGCGACGGCGTCGACGAGCTTCTTCAGCTCCTCGGCGGCGGTGCCGGGCTGCGGCCCGTGCTCGGCGCGGCGGCGGGCCTTCTCGGCCGCGAGATCCTCGGCGCAGGCCTTCTCCCAGGCGTCGGCGTCGACGCGGGGGCCGGGCTGCTCGGTGGCGTCGCTCATGACGGCTGACTCCTACGGGGAGCTGAGGCTGTGGTGTCTTCGACGTTACCCGAACGCAGCCGCCGCGTTCACCGGGTCCGGGGCCACAGGTCCGGATCCGGCGCGAACCGCACCCGCAGCTCGCCCTCGACGAGTCCGGCCCCGGCGACCGTGCAGCGGCGGGGCGCGGAGGGCAGCGGCACGATCCGGCGGAACGGTCCGGCGCCGACGACGAGTTCGTCCCCGCGCCGGATCAGGGTGAGCTCCTCGCGCACGGCGCCGGGCAGCGGGATGTGCCAGACCAGGACGCCGTCCTCGGCGATCCGGTCCTCGACGGGCCAGTCGGCGCGCGGCCCGGGCTCGCGCGCGGCGGGCACGTCGGGGAGCGCGTCCTCGGGGTCCCGGCCCAGGTGGGCGATCTCGTGCGCGCTGCGCCACCCGGCGATCACCTTGCGCTGCCGGGCGGCGGCGTCGGCCAGCCAGGGGTCGGTGGAGCCGTCGGGCAGGACGCGGTTGGCGAGGACGGCCTCGACGGGCAGTCCGTGCAGGGCGAGCCCGGTGCGGGTCACCCGGAGCGACTCGGCGGCGGCCGCGGTGGGCTCGGCGACGAGGCGCACGGCGGTGCCGGGGGCGTCGATGACGTCCTGGGCCGCGGCGAGTTCGGCGTCCCAGCGGGCCGCGGTCTCGTAGAGCCAGCCGGCGGGCATCGGGACCCCGGCGAGGCGGCCGAGGACGGGGCGCAGGGCGCGGGCCGCCTGGCGTTCGGCGGGCAGCAGGCGGCGCAGGTAGCGGCGCAGCTGTGCGGGCAGGGCGAGCGTGGCGACGGCCGCCGGACCGGCCGGGAGGTCGACGACGACGAGGTCGTGGGGTCCGTCGGCGCTGTCGCGCAGGGCGCGCAGCAGGGCGAGCTCGGTGCTCCCGGGCAGCGGCGTCAGCTCGTCCGCGTCGAGGCGGGCGGCGCCGAGCATCTCGAGGACGCCGCCGGCCCGCTCCTGGAGGGCGAGCAGGTCGTCGCGGAAGTCGTCGGCCGGTATCAGCCGCCGCACCTCCGCCCCGGGCAGCGACGGCACGGCGTCCGCGCTGATCAGCAGCGTCCGCAGTCCGTCGTGCACGGCCTGCCGGGCCGTCGCGACGGCGACCGTGGTCCGCCCGGCGCCACCGGGCCCGGCAACAAGGAGAGTCCGCATCCCGCGAGGCTACCGCCCCCACGGGGCCGTGGACCGCGCCGGTCGGGCGCTGCCTACCGGTCGGCCTGGCCTGCCTCGACCCGCTTCTTCAGGCCGGCGAGGGCGCGGTCGATGATGACCTTCTCGGCCTTGCGCTTGATCATCCCGAGCATGGGGATCTTCACGTCGACGGTCAGCGAGTACGTGACCTCGGTGCCGTCGCCCACGGAGCGCAGCGCGTACGACCCGTCGAGGGAGCGGAGCATCTGGGACTTCACGAGCGTCCAGGACACCTCGTCGGCGCCGGTCCACGTGTACCGCAGGGTCTGGTCGTCCTTGATGGCACCGGCGTCCATGACGAGCCGGACCTGCTCGGCGCGGCCGGCGTCGTCGGTCGCCAGGACCTCCGCCTCCTTCACCTCGCCCGTCCAGTCCGGGTAGCGGGCGAAGTCGGCGATCACGTCCATGACGTCGGCCGGTGCCGCCCCGATCGTGATGCTCGAGCTGGTGTGTTCCGCCATCGCCGTGGCTCCTCCGGTAACGGTCAGGGGTTCGGCCGTGCCTACGTGTGTGCGCGTGAAGGCTATCGCGCGCGGGCGGCGGCGCCGTCACCGCTGTGCCGTCACCACTCCAGGGCCCAGGGCCGTCCGCCCCGCGCGAAGTGTCCGACGTTGACGCACTCGGTGGCGCCGATCCGCATCCGGCGGGTGAGCGGCTGGTGGACGTGGCCGAACAGGGAGTACCGCGGCCGGGTCCTGCGGATGGCGTCGAGCAGGGCCCTGCTGCCCCGCTCGAAGCGCCGCGCGACCGTGTCGTAGACCAGCTCGGGGACCTCCGGCGGGATGTGCGTGCACAGCACGTCGACCTCGCCGACGGCCTCGATCTTCGCCGCGTACTCCTCGTCGTCGATCTCGTAGGGCGTGCGCATCGGCGTGCGCAGTCCGCCCCCGACGAAGCCGAAGACGCGGCCGCCGATCTCGGCCCGCTGCCCGTCGAGGACCGTGGTGCCCGGTCCGGCGTACTCGCTCCACAGCTGGGGGATGTCGACGTTGCCGTAGGTCGCGTACGTCGGAGTGGGGAAGGCGGGGAACATCTCGGCGTACTGCTTGCGCACGGCCTGCTCGATGGCGGGCCGCCGGTCGACCCCGGCCCACAGCTCGGCGCCGAAGGCGCGGGCCTCGTCGAAGCGGCGGGCGGTGCGCAGCTCGACGAGGCGGTCGGCGTTCCCCCTGCCGAACAGATCGGGAAAAATGCCGCGTGAATGATCGGCGTAGTCCAGGAAGAGGACCAGGTCACCGAGGCAGACGAGGGCGTCGGCGCCCTCGCCGGCTCGTGCGAGGTCGGTGGAGTTTCCGTGCACATCGCTGACCACATGAACGCGCATGCGATCACCCTAGGACGCCTGCCCGAAGGTGGGTAGAGGCCGCCGGACCTGCGGTTACTTCCGAGTCGGGAAGCGGGTGGACTACTGTGCGCAGAGCACCGCCATGACGTGTGACGCACCGAACATCTGGCCTGGACCCCCTACCGAAGAGGCTGTACTCATGGGTAACGTCCGGGCAGTCCAGTCGTGCTCAGTTCAACCATGATGAGCACCTGCCCGATCTTGGACCGTACCGACGCAGCACACAGAGTCGTGGCGCCGGCGCCCTATGAGGAGCAGCAGTCTTGCGCGAGTTCAGCCTTCCGGCTTTGTACGAGGTCCCTGCCGACGGCAATCTGACCGACATCGTCCGCAGAAACGCCGCGCAGCATCCCGACGTCGCCGTCATCGGCCGCAAGATCGGCGGCACCTGGCAGGACGTCACGTCCGTGCAGTTCCTGGCCGAGGTCCGCGCCGCCGCCAAGGGGCTCATCGCCTCCGGCGTGCAGCCCGGCGACCGGGTCGGCCTCATGTCCCGCACGCGCTACGAGTGGACGCTGCTCGACTTCGCGATCTGGAGCGCGGGCGCGATCACCGTCCCCGTGTACGAGACGAGCTCCGCCGAGCAGATCCAGTGGATCCTGGGCGACTCCGGCGCCGTCGCGATCCTCGTCGAGTCGGACGCGCACGCCGCGGCCGTCGCCTCCGTCCGCGACCGGCTGCCCGAGCTGCGCCACGTCTGGCAGATCGAGGCCGGCGGCGTCGAGGAGCTGAACCGGACCGGCGCCGGCCTGCCCGACTCGGCCGTCGACGAGCGCAGCGCGATCGCCAAGGCCGACGACCCGGCGACCATCGTCTACACCTCCGGCACGACCGGCCGCCCCAAGGGCTGTGTGCTCACCCACCGCAGCTTCTTCGCCGAGTGCGGCAACGTGGTGGAGCGCCTCAAGCCGCTCTTCCGGACCGGCGAGTGCTCGGTCCTCCTCTTCCTGCCCGTCGCGCACGTCTTCGGCCGCCTGGTCGAGGTCGCCTCGCTGATGGCCCCGATCAAGCTGGGCCACGCGCCCGACATCAAGCACCTGACGGACGAACTCGCCGCGTTCCGGCCGACGTTGATCCTCGGTGTGCCGCGCGTCTTCGAGAAGGTCTACAACTCGGCGCGGGCCAAGGCGCAGGCCGACGGCAAGGGCAAGATCTTCGACAAGGCGGCCGACACCGCCATCGAGTACAGCCGCGCGCTCGACACCCCGAAGGGCCCCTCGCTGGCCCTCAAGGTCAAGTACAAGACCTTCGACAAGCTGGTCTACAGCAAGCTGCGCGCGGTGCTCGGCGGCCGCGGCGAGTACGCGATCTCCGGCGGCGCCCCGCTCGGCGAGCGCCTCGGCCACTTCTTCCGCGGCATCGGCTTCACGGTCCTCGAGGGCTACGGCCTGACCGAGTCCTGCGCCGCGACCGCGTTCAACCCGTGGGACCGCCAGAAGATCGGCACGGTCGGCCAGCCGCTGCCCGGCTCGGTCGTCCGGATCGCCGACGACGGCGAGGTGCTGCTGCACGGCGAGCACCTGTTCACGGGCTACTGGAACAACGCGGGCGCCACCGAGGAGTCGCTGGCCGACGGCTGGTTCCACACCGGTGACATCGGCACCCTCGACGAGGACGGCTACCTCCGGATCACCGGCCGCAAGAAGGAGATCATCGTGACGGCGGGCGGCAAGAACGTCGCCCCGGCCGTCATCGAGGACCGCATCCGCGCGCACGCGCTCGTCGCCGAGTGCATGGTCGTCGGCGACGGCCGGCCGTTCGTCGGCGCGCTCGTCACCATCGACGAGGAGTTCCTCGGCAAGTGGGCCGAGGACCACGGGAAGCCGGCCGGCGCGAGTGTGGCGTCCCTGCGCGACGACCCGGATCTGCTGGCCGCGATCCAGAGCGCGGTGGACGACGGGAACGCGGCGGTGTCCAAGGCGGAGTCCGTGCGCAAGTTCCGGGTGCTCGGGGCGCAGTTCACGGAGGACTCGGGGCACCTCACGCCGTCGCTGAAGCTCAAGCGGAACGTTGTGGCGAAGGACTACGCCGAGGAGATCGAGGCGATCTACCGGGGCTGACGCGCCTTCGCGCCGTAGCGGGTACTTGCCGGTCGGCGAGTGCCCGCTTCGTCGTGGTTGCTCGCGCAGTTCCCCGCGCCCCTGAAGGCATGCGGCTTCGCCGCGCCTTCCCCCATCGGAGAGATGCGGCGCGAAGCGCAGGCATCTCAGGGGCGCGGGGAACTGCGCGACCAGCCCCCACCGGGCCCGCAGACGCCGACGTACCGCTACAACAACCCCCGCAGGCGCTCCGCCAGCAAGTCCCAGCGCCACTTCTCCTCGACCCAGGCGCGCCCCCGCTCCCCCATCCGTGCCCGAAGCTCCGGGTCCAAAAGAAGCGGCACGATGCGCTCCGCCGCCGCCTCGGGGGACCCGCCCCGCACGACCCACCCGGTCTCCCCGTCGAGCACCGCGTCCGGCGCCCCGCCGGAGTCCCCGGCGACGACGGGCAGCCCGGTCGCGGACGCCTCCAGGTAGACGATGCCGAGCCCCTCGACGTCCAGCCCCCCGCGCCGCGTCCGGCACGGCATCGCGAAGACGTCCCCGGCCCCGTAGTGCGCGGGCAGCTCCGCCCACGGCACCGCCCCGGTGAACCGCACCGAGTCCGCGACCCCGGTCTCCTGCGTGAGCCGCCGCAGCTCCTTCTCGTAGGGGCCGCCGCCGACGACGAGCAGCACCGCGTCGGGCACCTCGGCGAGGATCCGCGGCATCGCGAGGATCAGCGTGTCCTGCCCCTTGCGCGGCACGAGCCGTGACACGCACACGACGACGGGACGGTCGCTGAGCCCGAGCCGGGCCCGCACCACGTCGCCGCCCGAGCCGGGGTGGAAGGTCTTCTCGTCGACGCCGGGCGGCAGTTGCACCATGCGTCCGGCAGCCGCCGGGGTGAGTGCGGCCGCGATCCGGGAGCGCGTGTACTCGCCCAGGTACGTGATCGTGTCGGTGCCCTCGCCGATGCGGCGCAGCAGTTGGCGGGAGGCGGGCAGCTGGGCCCAGCCCGCCTCGTGGCCGTGCGTCGTGGCCACGAGCCGCTCCGCGCCCGCCCGGCGCAGCGCGGGGGCCATCAGGCCGAGCGGCGCGGCGGCCCCGAACCAGACGCTCGTACAGCCGTGTTCCTTCAGGAGGTCCACGGCGCGCCGGGTGACGCGCGGGGTCGGCAGCAGCATCGTCGTGCGGTCCCGGACGACGGTGAAGGGCTGCTCGGCGTCGAACGCGGCGGTCGCCTCGACGCCCTCCCGGCTCCGCTTCCACGTGGAGGCGTAGACGACGAGCTCCCCGGGGTCCAGACGCAGCGCCATGTTGTGCAGGAAGGCCTGGATGCCGCCGGGGCGGGGCGGGAAGTCGTTGGTCACGATCAGGGTCTTGTGCATCGTCGCAGACAGTACCGAACCGGCGGACGGGAACACGGCACGCCGTGGGGCGCCGTGGCCAGGGCACGGCGGCGCCGGGCATGATGACTCGAATGAAGACGCGACCCCCCGCCTCGCTGCTCGTCGTCTGGGTCCTGACCAGGACCCTTCTCCTGCTGTGCGTCTTCGGGGTCGTGACGGTGCCGGGCCCGGACGTGACGAGCGACGTGTCGGTGATCTACCACGGCTGGTCCGACGTCCTGCGTACCGGAACGTTTCCGCTCGACGACGTGACCTGGCAGTACCCGCCGGCCGCCGCGGTCGCGATCCTCTCCCCCGCGCTGCTGCCGTTCCTCGAGTACGCCTCGGCGTTCTTCCTGCTGGCGTTCCTCGCGGACGCGGCCGTGTTCTTCATGCTTCTGTACGTCGCCGAGCGGCAGGGCAAGGCCAGGCGCGGGGTGTGGGTGTGGGTCGTGGGCCTGCCGCTGCTCGGGCAGACGGTGTACGCGCGCTACGACGTGATGGTCACCGCGGTCGCCGTCGCGGCGCTGCTCGCGGCGGCCCGGCACCCGCGCGCGGCCGGGGTCCTCACGGCGGTCGGCGCGATGCTCAAGGTGTGGCCGGTGCTGCTGCTGATCGGGACCCGGCGCGGCCGGGCCACCCGGGAGGCGTGGGGTGCGGCCGCGCTGACCGCGGCCGGGATCGCGGGGGTGTGCGCGCTGGCGATGCCGGGGGCGTTCGCGTTCCTGACCTTCCAGCGCGACCGGGGCACGGAGGTCGAGTCGCTGGGCGCCCTGGTGTTCCACGTGGCGCGGCGCTTCGGCTGGTCGGGGACCGTGCAGCTGAACTACGGCTCGGTGGAGTTCCTGGGCCCGTACGTGGATCTGGTCAGCGCCCTCGCGCAGGGGCTGACGGTGCTGGGCTTCGGCTGGCTGGTGCTGTGGCGGCTGCGGGCGCGCGCCTGGGGCTCGGCGACGCCGGCCGACGCGGGCCTGGTCGCGGTGCTGCTCTTCACGACGACGAGCCGGGTGATCAGCCCGCAGTACATGGTCTGGCTGGTCGGCGTCGCGGCGGTGTGCCTGCTCTTCCGGGAGAGCCGGATGACGCTGCCGGTGTGGCTGGTGCTCGCGGCGAGCCTCGTGACCTTCCTGGAGTTCCCGGTCTGGTTCGGGCACGTGGTGGCCAGCGACACCCAGGGGCTGCTCCTGATGCTGGTGCGCAACGGCCTGCTGGTGGCCGCCACGCTCAGCGCCTGCCACCGGCTGTGGCGGGCCACGGTGACCGAGCCGCGCCGCGCCGAGCGCACCCCGCTGCCCCGGCAGGCGACGGACGAGCGCTCCGTGCCCGCCTAGGGCGTGAGCAGACACGCCCTAGCCGTCCCCCAGCTGCTCCTGCACGTAGGTCCGCCACCGGGCGGTGAAGTCCTGCTCGCCGATGCCGAGGATGCTCTGCAGGGCGCCCTCGACGGCCCCCGAGCGCTGGGTGTGGCCCCCGACGGCCCGGTAGAAGGCGTTGAGGCGGTCCTCGCCCCAGCGGTCCGCGATCATCCGGCAGGCCAGCCACCCGCTCTCGTAGGCCCGTGCGAGCCGGGCCGGGTCGCTGCTGAAGCCGAAGTCGCCGTCCTCGGGCAGCTGCTGCGGCGCGGTCCCGGCGCGGACGGCCCGCTGCAGCTCGGGGGCGGCCTGCCCGGGGGTGCGTCCGGCCTTGCGGTAGCCGGTCCAGTCCGCGTAGCCCTCGGACAGCCACAGCGGGGTCGCCGCCGTGGTGACCGCGCGGGTCGCCACGTGCGCCGTCTCGTGGGTGAGGACGACCTGCTTGCCGACGGTGCCGAGCACCCCGTACGCCTCCGGGTTGATGATCACGCGGTCCGCGGGCGCCGCCCCCGAGCCGCCCGCCTCGCCGGTCGTGACGGCGGCGATGCCCCGGTAGCCGGAGGCGGGCGAGCCGAGGAGCTCGCCCATGCCGTCGAGCGAGCCGGGCACCAGGACGACGACCTGGCCGGCCCACTCCTTGCCCCAGGAGTCGGTGACGGCGGGCACCGCCCGGTCGGCGAGGCGGCTGTAGCCCCGCAGCACGTTCTCCTGCTGGCCGACGCCGAGCACGAGGCTGTGCTCGCCGCGCACCGCCGTGACCTCGCCCTGCTCCCACAACTGCCGCCCCGAGCGGTCGGCGGGCTCGTCGCCGACCACGCGCCAGCGGCCGTCGGTGCGCTTGAGGGTCAGCGTGCGGCGGGTGACGACGGGCACCTTGTCGTACCCCTCGACCCGGTAGCGCAGCTCGGCGTCGGCGGTGATCCGGGAGCCGCTGCCGGAGAGCCCGTCCAGCCGGTAGGCCCAGGAGGCGAACGGGATCGCGGCGAGGTCGGTGAGCAGGTACGGGTCGGCGCCGCCGGTCGCCCGGTACGCGGCGCCGTCCCCGTCGAGGACGGCGTCGGCGCGCCGGTCGAGCACGCGCTGCACGGCGGCCCGGCGGGCGTCCACGGGCGCCGGGGCCGTGTCGCACCCGGCGAGCCCGAGGAGCAGGGCGCCGAGCGCCACGAAGCACCCCGCCCTGCTCACCGCACGCCGTCGACCAGCCATCGAGCCGATCGTACGGCGTGCCGGCGCGGCCCACCCCGGGGCCGGTTCAGACGCGGGTCACGGAGGAGACGGGCATCATGCCGACCGGGTCGTAGCGGACCGGGGCGCCCGGGTGCGGGGCGTGGATGACCTGTCCGTTGCCCGCGTAGATGCCGATGTGGTGGGCGTCCGAGCCGTAGGCGACGAGGTCGCCGGGGCGGGCCTGGGACAGCGGTACCTGCCGGCCGGCGTAGCGCTGGGCCTGCGACGTGCGCGGCAGGCCCACCCCGGCCTGCGCGTACGACCACTGCATGAGCCCCGAGCAGTCGAACGAGGAGGGCCCGCTGGCGCCCCACACGTACGGCTTGCCGAGGGCGGACCGGGCGGCGGCCAGGGCGGCCGCGGCGCGGCCGGAGGCGGCGGGTCCGGCGCCGGTCAGGTCGGGACGCTCGTCGCCGCGCGAGGAGCGCTCGTACGCGGCGCGGTCGGCGTCGGGCAGGGAGTTGAGCAGCTGCCGGGCGCGGGCGAGCTTGTCCTCGACGGTGTGTTTGTGCCGGGCGACGGCCTTGCGGCTCGCGTCGAGGTCGGCGAGCTTGCGGCGGGCCTCGGAGCGCTCCTGGGCGAGGTCGCGCTGGGCGGTGCGCAGCCGGGTGAGCTCGCCCGCGTTCCGGCTGCTGATGCGGTCGAGGGTGCCCGCCCGGTCCAGGTAGGAGTCCGGGTCCGAGGAGAGCATGAGGGCGAGTGCGGGGTCGACGCCGCCGGAGCGGTACTGGGCGCCGGCCAGCAGACCGAGCGCGCGCCGCATCTCGTTGATGCGCTCCTGGCCGCGGGCCACCTGGTCCTGCGTGGCGCGCAGTTCGGTGCGCAGCCGGCCGGCCCGCTCGCCGGCCTTGTTGTACGCCTCGGTGGCCTGCTCGGCCTGTTCGTAGAGGCGGTCGACCTGCGCCTTGGTCTCGGCCGGTTCGTCCTGCGGGGCGGCGCCCGCGGGCCCGGCGCCGAGGGCGGCGGCGGCCGACGCGGCGGCCACGGTGAGGACGGTTGCGCGTGTGTTCCGGTCGAGACCGGGGAGCCGAGAGTGCGCAGTTCGGCGATGGGACCCCACGGGACGCCGCTCTCCCTTCCGCTGACGGACCCCCGTGCTCGGGGGAAGTGCGCGCCGACAGTAGTCGGGAGGACCGGGGGCGGCCAACGATCGAACAGCGGGCGCACAGCGCGGCGCCCCGCCTCTGACGCAGGTCAGTGGCGGGGCGCCGGGTCAGTACGAGGTGCCGGAATTCGCCCGAACGGGCGCGTTTTGGTGGCGCGGCGTGTCAGGCGACGCGGACGCCGAACTGGAAGGAGCCGATCGTGCTCATCGACTCGTAGCGCACGACGGCGCCGGGGTGCGGGGCGTGCAGCACCTGGCCGTTCCCGGCGTAGAGGCCCACGTGCGCGAGGCTGTTGAAGAAGACGAGGTCGCCCGGCTTGAGCTGGCTCATGCCGATCTTGGTGCCGTCGTTCTGCTGCGTGTACGTGGTGCGCGTGATGGAGACACCGGCCTGGCCGTACGCGAACTGCGTCAGGCCCGAGCAGTCGTACGAGTTGGGGCCGGTGCCGCCGGAGACGTACGGCTTGCCGAGCTGGGTGGCGGCCGCGCTGAGGGCGGCGCCGCCGCGCTGCGAGGCGGGCACCTCGTTGCCGAGGTCGACGCGGGAGGAGGCGGCGCGACTGGCGCGCTGCTCGTCCTGGGCCATCTTGGCGCGCTGCTCGGCGGTGAGGGTGTTCAGGAGCTTCTGGGCGGCGCCCAGCTTGCTCTGGACTTCCTTCTTCTTCTTGCCGAGCTCGGTGCGGGTCTCGGCGAGGTCCTTGAGCTTCTCGGAGGCCTCGGCGCGCTCCTGGGCCAGGGTGCGCTGCTTCTCCTGGACCTTCTTGAGCGACTGCAGCTGCTGGGCGCTGAGCGAGTCGAGCGTGGACGCCTTGTCGAGGTAGTCGTCCGGGTCGGCGGAGAGGAAGAGCTGGACCGAGGGGTCGATGCCGCCGGAGCGGTACTGCTGGCTGGCGAGCGAACCGAGGCCCGTGCGCAGGTCGTTGAGATCCTCCTGGCCGCGGGCGACCTTGTCCTGGATCTCGCCGATCTCCTTCTCGAGCTTCTTCTGCTTCTCCTTGGCCCCGTTGTAGAGGTCGGTGGCCTTGCCCGCCTCTTCGTAGAGCTTGTCGACCTTGGCCTTGACCTCGCTCTTGTCGGGCTTCGGCGCGGCGTCGGCCGCCTGCGAAGTGAGGGCCACGGCAGCGGCGGCGGTCGCGGTGAGCACGGTCACACGGGTGCGGCTCGGCTGCTTGGGTCGACGGTGGGACGCCACGAAGGCGAGCTCCTTCTTCCTCCAGCCGCCCACAGACACCCGGTGGGCGGTGCCCTCCACCGTCGCTCACCTCATGAGAGCGATCACCCGAGCGGAGGTTCGAGGCCCGACCCTAGTGACCTTCTTGTGATCAGTTCAAATCCTGACGAGAAAAATCTCGGTCACGCACAGCATTCTTTGCGCGCAACTCACGTGCAGTGATGTCCGTTTGACGCTACGTTGCGTGAAGGTTTCGCCAATTCGGGCAAGCGGAACGGAGTTTGAGAAAACTCCCCAACCGGACATCAGCCGTGGGAAAGCCGCTTCAGGAGCATCACGGACGCAACCGGACGGGCACCCGCCTTCGCGACACCGTCCGCCACCTCCCGGTCCGTCGACACGACGATGACCGGACGGCCCGGCGGCTCGGCCCGCACCAGCTGCCGGATCAGCTCGTCGGCCGTGACACCGGCCTTCGAGAACAGCACCCGGACCCCGCGCGGCGGCGCGAGCAGCACCGGCGCGGCCAGCTCGGCCCCGTCGAAGACACACGTGACCTCGGCGCCGGTCTGCGCCGCCAACTGGGACAGCGAGCCGAGCAGCCGCAGCCGCTGCTTCTCCAGGGGCATCGTCGGATAGCCGGTCTTGGTGACGTTGTAGCCGTCGACGACGAGATGGGCCTGCGGCAGCGCCAGCAACTGGTCGAGGATCGCCGGGTCGTGCTCGTGCAGGGCGCGCGCGGCGATGTCCTTCGGCGTCATCCGGCCCGGCTCGACCGCGTCCACCGAGTCCGCCGGCCGCACCGACACCGGCGGCAACGCCAGCTCCCTGCGCAGCCCCTGGGCCGCGTCGAGCACCGTGTCGAGCAGCAGGCGGACCCGCATGTCCTCGACGCTGCGCCCCTCGCGGGCCGCCCGGCGGGAGGCCTCGAGGGCCGCCTCGGCCTCACCGAGCCGGCCCTTGAGCCGCCGGCTCTCGCTCTCGGCGGCCGACACCTGCGCCTGCCCCTCGGCCCGTACCGCCTCGGTCTCGGCCCGCGCCTTGCGGGCGGCGGCCTCCCCGCGCTTGACGTCGCTGAGCGCGGCCCGCAGCTTGCGGTGCACGGCGTCGGCCTCGCGGCGCGCCGCGTCGAGCTCCGCGCGCAGCCGCTCGGTCTCGGCCCGGGTGCGCGCCTGCGCCTCGGCGAGCTGCTCGCGCAGCCGGTCGAGCTCGGCCCGGGTCTCCTCGTCGACGCGCTCGGCATCGGCCCGCTGCGCCTCCTCGCCGGCCGCGGCCACGAGCTTGGACCAGCCCACGGGACGCAGCACGTACGCGGCCGCCGCCACGTCCAGCGGGTCGGCGGCGGGCGGCGGCGTCCCCGCGTCGAGGGCGCCGGCGAGCTCCGGCTGCGTCTCGCGCAGCCGCTCCCCGATCCGCTGGCGGAAGAGCGTGTCGCCCTCCAGGGCGGCCGCCATCGCGTTGCCCGCGAACTTGGCCCGGCGGGTCGGGGTGAAGCGCGCGTACTGGCGCAGCTGGGCCGGGAGTTCGTTCACCGTCAGACCGCCGAAGCCGTCCGAGACGATCGCCACGACCCTGCGCCGTACTCCTTCGGGCAACGGCCGGTCGAGCAGCTCGGCGGCTCCGCCGTCCCCGGCCTCCCCGCCCGTGCTCTCCACCATCCGTCACCCCAAAGTCACTGTGGGGCCCGCTCCGTCAGGAGTCGGAGCCCGGCCTGTCGACGAGTTCGACCTGATCCACTGCGTTGCACCAGCGGCAGCGCACCGACTCGATGGTCTCACTGACCACCTTGCGCTCCTCGACGCTCGGCTCACCGGCCAGGTCGAGGTGGACGTACTCCTCGACCTTCGACGAACGCGTCACGTCGAACCGCGTCAGGTTGCCGCAGAGCGTGCAACGCCAGCGGGTGGTGGCGGTCGGCAGGGGAACCGTCATCGGACTGTGCCTTCTTTCCAGCTCGCTCGGCGCACTCGGTGCACTCGGCCGTCATGGCCTTCTTGCCCGTTACCCTACGGCCTGCCGTCCCCCGGGCGCGCCCCACCGTGCGTCATGCTCTCTTCCATGATCGGCAAAGGGCGCGAGGGCGTCGTGCGGGCGGGCGCGTTGCTGAGGGGCACGTCGGCCCCGGTCACGTACGCGCTGATCGCGGTGTGCTGTGTCGTGTTCGTGCTCTCCCCGGCCTCCGGGCTCAACCCGTCGTACGGCACCGGGGACCGGCTGCTCGCCGCGCAGAGCGACTACTTCGCGCGCTGGGGCGTGGTGCCGGCCGACCTGTTCGCGGGGTCCTGGCGCACGGCGCTCACCCCCGCGACCGCGCTGTTCGTGCACGGCAGCTGGCTGCACCTGCTGGGCAACATGCTGTTCCTGCACGTCTTCGGCACGATGACCGAGGAGCGGATGGGCCGCCTGCCCTACCTGCTCTTCTACCTCGTGACCGGCTATCTGGCCCTCTTCGGGTACGCGGCCGCGCACGCCGGGTCCGAGCAGACCCTCGTCGGCGCGTCCGGGGCGATCTCCGCCGTGCTCGGCGCGTTCCTCTACCTCTTCCCCGACGCGCGCGTGACGAGCCTGTTCCCCTTCCTCCTCTTCCTGCCGCTGCGCTTCCCCGCGTGGGTGGTGCTGCCGTTCTGGGTGGCGCTCCAGTGGGCGGCGGCGGGCCAGGCCGGGCAGGGGCCGGGGGTGGCGTACCTGGCGCACCTCATCGGCTTCTCCACCGGGTTCCTCTACGCGTGGGTGCGCTACCGCCGGGCTAGAGTGAGGGCGACCCACACCACGGCCACCGAGGGAGACAGCCAGCCGTGATCACCGCGATCGTGCTCATCAAGACCAGCGTGGACCGGATCCCCGAGATCGCGGAGTCGATCGCCTCCCTGGACAGCGTCAGCGAGGTCTTCTCCGTCACCGGCACGTACGACCTGATCGCCATGGTCCGGGTCGCCCGCCACGACGACCTGGCCGATGTCATCCCCGGCCGGATCAGCAAGATCCCCGGCGTGGAGGGTACGGACACCCACGTCGCCTTCCGCACCTACTCGCAGCACGACCTCGAGGCCGCGTTCGCCATCGGCCTGGACGGCTGAGCCGCCCGCACCGCCGCGGGACCTACGCGGCCGGGACGCAGCGGCCGTCCTCGGTGCGGTAGGTCCACCGCGCGCCGTCGCGCACCAGCTCGGTCACGGCGGCGACGAACCGCTCGACGTGCTCGTCGGGCGTGCCCGCGCCGAAGCTGACCCGGATCGCGTTCAGCGACTTCTCCCCCGGTGCCGCCTCCGGCGCCCCGCACTCGCCCTGCTGCTGCGGGTCCGAGCCGAGCAGGGTGCGCACGAGCGGGTGGGCGCAGAACAGTCCGTCGCGCACGCCGATGCCGTACTCGGCCGAGAGCGCGGCGGCGAAGTGCGAGGAGTTCCAGCCCTCGACGACGAACGAGATGACGCCGACCCGCGGGGCGTCGTCCCCGAACAGCGACAGCACCTTCACCTCGGGCACCGCGGCGAGCCCCGAGCGCACCTTCGCGATCAGGTCCTGCTCCCGGGCGACCAGGGAGTCGAAGCCCGCCTCGCTCAGGGCCTTGCAGGCCGAGGCGATGGAGTACACACCGATGACGTTCGGCGAACCGGCCTCGTGGCGGGCGGCGTTCTCGTGCCACTCGACGTCCACGCCGCCGTCGGTGCGCCGCGCGACCTTGCGCGAGGCGCCGCCGCCGGCCAGGTAGGGCTCGGCCGCGGTCAGCCAGTCGGCGCGGCCCGCGAGCACCCCGGAGCCGAACGGCGCGTACAGCTTGTGGCCGGAGAAGGCGACCCAGTCGACGTCCAGCTCCCGCACGGAGACGGGGTGGTGGGGCGCGAGCTGCGCGGCGTCGAGGACGATCCGGGCGCCGTGCGCGTGCGCGGCGGCGGCCAGTTCACGCACGGGCCACAGCTCACCGGTGACGTTGGACGCGCCGGTGACGCAGACGAGGGCCGGACCGTAGGGGTCCCGGTCGGCGAGGGCACGCTCCAGCGTCGCGACGGCCTCGTCCGGGGTGCGCGGCGCGTTCAGGTAGGTGACGCGGGCGTCGCGCCAGGGCAGCAGCGAGGCGTGGTGCTCGGTCTCGAAGACGAAGACCTGGCAGTCGGCCGGCAGCGCGGCGGCCAGCAGGTTGAGCGAGTCGGTGGTGGAGCGGGTGAAGACGACCTGGTCGTCCTCGCGGCAGCCGAGGAACGTGGCGACGGTGGTGCGGGAGTTCTCGAACAGGTCGGTGGACAGCTGGGAGAGGTACCCGGCACCGCGGTGCACGCTGCCGTAGTACGGGGCGTACGCGGCGACGTCGTCCCACACGCGCTGCAGGGCCGGGGCGCTGGCGGCGTAGTCGAGCGCGGCGTAGGTGACCTCGCCGCCGGTGACGAGCGGCACGGTGACGTCGCGGCCGAGGACGGGCAGCGGGGCGCCGCAGACGGGGTCGGCGCAGTCACCGGCGTCGGCGGAGGCCGGCACGGCGGCGGTGGCGGTGGCGACGGAGGCGGTGTGGGGGCGTGCGGACATGGCGGTATCTCCCGGCAGGACAAGGCGAATGGGTGTGTGGAGCCCGCACGGCGGCGACGGCTGACAACCGGACCGCGGTGTACGGGTGTTGACCTCGACGCACGGCACGACGGTGCGGCCGGGCGGAGGGTGTGGAGAAGGGGCGAGACGCCCTATCGCATTCGCTTGCTCACGAGACTGCTCCCTCGAACGACCCAGGACCCCAGGATTCGCGAGGGGTCCGCGCTTGCCACACGCCTTGCTGCGTATGACCTGGTCTTCACCCGGGGCACCCCGCCACGGACGGAGGGTTGCCGGACAGCGGGCCGGGGCCGTATTCGCTGTCACTCATGACCTTGGGAAGCATCCTGCCATACGTCCCGGGAACGGCAAGGGCGCAGTCCAGGATCTGGACTGCGCCCTGTGTCACACCGTGCGTTCAGCGCTGGGTCGCGGCCACCCAGCGCTCCAGCGCGCCCTTGGCGGAGCCGCTGTCGAGGGACTCGGCGGCCCGTTCCATGCCGGCCGCGATCTGCTCGGTGAGTGTGCCCTCGCCGGGGCGTACGGCGACGAGGGCCGCGGCCGAGTTGAGCAGGACGGCGTCGCGGACCGGGCCACGCTCGCCGTCGAGGAGCCGGCGGGCCACGTCCGCGTTGTAGGCGGGGTCGCCGCCGCGCAGTGCCTCGATGGGGACCGGCTCGATGCCGACGTCGCGCGGGTCGAAGCGCTCCTCGCGCACCGCGCCGTCCCGCACCACCCAGACCCGGGAGGTGCCGGTGACGGTCAGCTCGTCGAGGCCGTCGTCGCCGCGGAAGACGAGCGAGGAGTTGCCGCGCTCGGCGAAGACCCCGGCCACGACGGGCGCCATCCGGGGGTCGGCGACACCGACGGCCTGGGCGCGCACGCGGGCCGGATTGGTCAGCGGGCCGAGCAGGTTGAAGACCGTGCGGATGCCGAGCTGGCCGCGGGCCGCACCGGCGTGCCGCAGCGCGGGGTGGAACTTCACGGCGAAGCAGAAGGTGATGCCCGCCTCCTCCGCGACCTCGGGCACCCGGGCGGGCGGCAGGTCGAGGTTGACCCCGAGCTTCTCCAGGACATCGGAGGCGCCGGAGGCGGAGGACGCGGCACGGTTGCCGTGCTTGACGACCTTGACGCCCGCGCCGGCCACCACGATCGCGGACATCGTCGAGATGTTGACGGTCTTCGCGCCGTCGCCGCCGGTGCCGACGATGTCGACGGTCTCGCCGGGCACCTCGATCACGTTGGCGTGCTCGTACATGCCGCGGACCAGACCGGAGATCTCCTCGACGGTCTCGCCCTTGGCGCGCAGGGCCACCGCGAAGCCGGCGATCTGCGCGTCGGTGGCCTCGCCCCGCATGATGCGGTCCATCGCCCATGCGGTGTCGTCGGCGCTCTGGTCGCGGCCGTCGAGCAGTCCGTTCAGCACGGAGGGCCAGGAACGGCCCGCCGCGGTGTCGCCTCCAGCGGGGGTCAAAGCGCTCATGGCCGCTCCTGTGTGCATACGTGGGGACGGTGGGAAAAAGGGGCGGGTCCACCTTATCCAGCCCCGGGACGGCGAAGAGCCCCCGTCCAGCGCATGGACGGGGGCTCCTGCCGTGGCGAACAGCGTCAGAGATCAGTGATGGCCGTGGCCGCTGGTGATCTCCTTGTACTCCTCGACGGTGGGCTTGGGGATCTGGTTGTGCTCCCCGTAGTAGCCCTTGGACAGCTTCGCGCGCAGCTTCTGCGTCCGCGACACCTTGCGCGCCACACCGTTCTCGTCGACCGCGGGGCCGAGCTCGACCGGCTGGTACTGCTCGTGCGCCGTGAGGGTGTGCAGGGCCTCGGCCGCGAGCGGCTCGTGGACCTCGACGAACTCACCGTGCGGCAGGCGCTTGATGATGCCGGACTCGCGTCCGTGCAGCACCTTGTCCTTGTCCCGGCGCTGGAGGCCGAGGCAGATCCGCTTGGTGACGATGAAGACCACGACCGGCATCACGAAGAAGCTGACGCGGACGAACCAGGTGATCGCGTTGATCGACAGGTGGAAGTGCGTGGCCCAGAGGTCGTTGCCACCACCGATCATCAGCACGAAGTACCAGGAGATCCACGCGGCACCGAACGCGGTGCGCGTCGGGGCGTTGCGCGGGCGGTCCAGGATGTGGTGCTCGCGCTTGTCGCCGGTGACCCAGGACTCGATGAACGGGTAGACGGCGATGGCGACCAGGACCAGCGGGAAGATCACCAGCGGGACGAACACACCCAGGACGAGCGTGTGACCCCAGATGTTGATCTCCCAGCCCGGCATCGTACGGATCAGGCCTTCGGAGAAGCCCATGTACCAGTCGGGCTGGGCGCCCGTGGAGACCTGGTCCGGACGGTACGGGCCGATGGCCCAGATCGGGTTGATCGTGGCGATCGCCGCGATGATCGCGATGACGCCGAAGACCAGGAAGAAGAAGCCGCCCGCCTTGGCCATGTAGACCGGGAGCAGCGGCATGCCGACGACGTTCTTCTCGGTCTTGCCGGGGCCCGCGAACTGCGTGTGCTTGTGGTAGAAGACCAGGATCAGGTGCGCCACCATCAGGCCGAGCATGATGCCCGGCAGCAGCAGGATGTGGACCGAGTAGAACCGGGCCACGAAGTCGCCGCCCGGGAACTCTCCGCCGAACAGGAAGAACGAGAGGTACGTGCCGACGATCGGCACGGACAGGACCGCGCCCTCCATGAAGCGGACACCGGTGCCCGACAGCAGGTCGTCCGGGAGCGAGTAACCGGTGAAGCCGGTGAACATGCCGAGGACGAACAGCAGGAAGCCGAACAGCCAGTTGACCTCACGCGGCTTGCGGAACGCGCCGGTGAAGAACACGCGCATCATGTGCACGAACATGCCGGCGAGGAAGATCAGCGCGGCCCAGTGGTGGATCTGCCGGATGAGCAGACCACCGCGCACATCGAAGGAGATGTGCATGGTCGAGTTGAACGCCTCGGACATCAGCTGTCCCTGCAGCGGGACGTAGCTGCCGTGGTACTCCACCTCGTTCATCGACGGGTGGAAGAA
>NZ_WWIA01000441.1 GCF_009870065.1 Streptomyces sp. SID5785
CCGAGCCCGGCCGGGCCCCGGCCGCTGACCACGAGGGCCGAGCCGGGCCGCCCGACGCCACCGGGCCGCTGCGGCCCGAGCTCGTCGAGGAGCCCCGCGCGGATCAGCTCGTCGACGAGGGTGGACACGGCGGCCCTGGTCAGCCCGATGTGCTGGGCCACCGCCGCCCGGGACAGCGGGCCCTCGGCCGCGACCGCGTGCAGCACGCGGGACAGGTTGCGGCGGCGCATGCCCTGCTGGGTGTCGGGCGTCCCCGGGCGGGCCCGGTGCAGTGGAGCGGTCATGCCGTCATGGTCCCAGGCTCCCCGGCCGCCGTGATCACAGCCCCTGGAAGAGCGGGTCGGCCGCGGCGAGCACCCCGGAGATCCGCGCGAACGCGGCGTCGTCCCGCTCCACCGGCTCCAGCACGGGACCGCGCGCCGTGTCCCAGCGCCGGGCGACCGCGGCGGGGTCCTCGCCGGTGAGCAGCGCGGCCGCCTGGGCCGCGGCGCCGAGCGCCACCAGCTCCCGCGCCTCGGGCACCTGGACCGCCCGGCCCGAGAGCCGGCGCACCGTCTCCTGCCAGGCGGCGCCGCGGGCACCGCCCCCGATCAGGAGCAGCGGTGCGGCCGGGTCGGTGCCGGGCGTGTCCCCGTCGAGGACCCGGTCGAGCGCCCCGAGCAGCGCGTGCACCGCCCCGTCGTACGCGGCCTGGAGCAGCTGACCGCCGGTCGTGTCGTGCCGCAGGCCCGTCAACAGGCCCGAGGCCGCCGGGAGATCGGGGGTGCGCTCGCCGTCGAGGAAGGGCAGCAGCGTCGCGGCGCCGCCGGGCTCGACGGCCTCCCGGTCCAGCCCGAGCAGCGCGGCGATCCGGTCCACGGCGAGCGTGCAGTTCAGCGTGCAGGCCAGTGGCAGCCAGTCCCCGCGCGCGTCCGCGAACCCCGCGACGATGCCGCTCGCGTCCGCCGGCCGCCGCCGGGACACCGCGTACACCGTGCCGGAGGTGCCGAGACTCAGGACGGGGGTGCCCGGGAGCAGGCCGAGGCCGAGCGCCGCCGCCGCGTTGTCCCCGGTGCCGGCGGCGACCAGCGTGCCCGGGGCCAGGGGGAGCCCGCTGTCGGACCCCAGGACCGAGCCCGCCGCTTCGCCGGGGGCGACCACCCGCGGCAGGAGCGCGGCGTCGAGCCCGACCCGGTCCAGCATGTCCGTGTCGTAGGCCTCGGTGTGCGTCGCCCACCAGCCCGTGCCGGAGGCGTCGCCGCGGTCCGTGGTGCCCGCGCCCGTCATCCGTCCGGTCAGGTAGTCGTGGGGGAGCCGCACGGCGGCCGTCGCCCGGGCCGCCTCCGGCTCGTGCTCCGTGAGCCAGGCCCACTTCGTCACCGTGAACGAGGCGCCCGGCACGCTGCCGAACCGCTCCGCCCACGCCTTCGGGCCGCCCAGGGCGTCGACCAGGCGGCGGGCCTGCGGCGCCGAGCGCACGTCGTTCCACAGCAGCGCCGGGCGCACCGGACGACCCTGCGCGTCCAGCGTCACGAGGCCGTGCTGCTGCCCGCCGACGGACACGGCCGAGGCGCGCCGCGCCGCGTCGCCGCACTGGGCGAGGGCCGCGCACAGCGCCGCGTACCACTCCTCGGGGTCGCTCTCGTGGCCGGTGCCCGTCGTCACGGTGTGCGGCGCCTGTCCGCTCGCGACCACGGCGCCCGTGGCGACATCGACCACGAGGGCCTTCGTGGACTGGGTGGAACTGTCGACCCCGACGACGAGGGGCCCCTCGGCAGTGGGCATGCGGCTCTCCAGATGCGGTCGGTGCAAGCGGTCGGTGCAGACGGCCGGATCGCGTCGAGCCGATCCGTCTCCGTGTTCCTCTTCCCAGAGGCGTGCCCGCATACTAATTTGTAAAGCGCCATGACGAAATAGGCGGGCGCCGGAACACGACCCGCCGCCCGGCGACGGCGAGGGAGCCGCACGATGACGTACCAGCCCACCCCCGAGGACAAGTTCACCTTCGGCCTGTGGACCGTCGGCTGGCAGGGCCGCGACCCGTTCGGCGACGCGACGCGTCCCGCGCTCGACCCCGTCGAGTCCGTGCAGAAGCTCGCGGAGCTCGGCGCGCACGGCGTGACCTTCCACGACGACGACCTGATCCCCTTCGGCGCCTCGGACACCGAGCGCGAGTCCCACGTCAAGCGCTTCCGGCAGGCTCTCGACGCGACCGGCATGGTCGTCCCGATGGCGACGACGAACCTGTTCACGCACCCGGTGTTCAAGGACGGCGGATTCACGGCCAACGACCGCGACGTGCGCCGGTTCGCGCTGCGCAAGACCATCCGGAACATCGATCTGGCCGCGGAGCTCGGCGCGACGACGTATGTCGCCTGGGGCGGTCGCGAGGGCGCCGAGTCCGGCGGCGCGAAGGACGTCCGGGTCGCGCTCGACCGGATGAAGGAGGCCTTCGACCTGCTGGGCGAGTACGTGCTGGAGCAGGGCTACGACCTGCGCTTCGCCATCGAGCCCAAGCCCAACGAGCCGCGCGGCGACATCCTGCTGCCCACCGTCGGCCACGCACTCGCCTTCATCGAGCGCCTGGAGCGCCCGGAGATGTACGGCGTCAACCCCGAGGTCGGCCACGAGCAGATGGCCGGGCTCAACTTCGCCCACGGGATCGCCCAGGCGCTGTGGGCGGGCAAGCTCTACCACATCGACCTCAACGGCCAGTCCGGCATCAAGTACGACCAGGACCTGCGCTTCGGCGCCGGTGATCTGCGCCAGGCCTTCTGGCTCGTCGACCTCCTGGAGACCGGTGGCTACGAGGGCCCGCGCCACTTCGACTTCAAGCCGCCGCGGACCGAGGACTTCGACGGCGTCTGGGCCTCGGCGGCCGGCTGCATGCGCAACTACCTGATCCTCAAGGACCGGGCTGCCGCGTTCCGCGCCGACCCGGAGGTCCAAGAGGCGCTGCGGGCCTCGCGCCTGGACGAGCTGGCGCAGCCCACGGCCGCCGACGGGCTGGCCGGACTCCTCGCGGACCGGGGCGCGTTCGAGGACTTCGACGTGACCGCCGCCGCCGAGCGCGGGATGGCCTTCGAGCGGCTCGACCAGCTCGCCATGGACCATCTGCTCGGCGTGCGCGCCTGACGCCGAGTTCGCGGGAGGGGTCGCGCGGCGGGCCCCGCTCCGGACACTCTGGGGGCATGGCCACACCTCCGATGCCCCCGCAGCCGCCCCCGCCGCCGAGCGGCACACCCCCGCCCGACGACGGGGGACTCGGCGGGCCGCCCGCGGGGCCGCGCGGGGACGGCGGCAGCCGGCGCTTCCTGGTGCTCGCGGTCGTCGCGGCGCTCGTCGTGATCGGCGGCGCGCTGGCGTTCGTCATGACGCGCGACAGCGGTGACGACGGCAAACCGGGCTCCGGGGAAGCGAGTTCGGGTACGCCGTCACCGTCACGCAGCCTGCCGAGCGAGCTGCCCAGCGGCCTGCCCAGCGACCTGCCGACCGAGGGGCTGCCCAGCGGCCTGCCGAGCGGAATGCCCAGCGACCTGCCCACCCGGCTGCCGACCGACCTGCCCAGCAACCTGCCGAGCGGGCTGCTGCCCAGCGACATGGAGAGCCTCGTGCCCTGACCCTCGCGTCGGGTGCGCCACGCGAGGCGGCGCCTCCCCGACGGGGAGGCGCCGCTGTGGGAACGCTGGTGACGTGATGAGGGTCAGCAGTGGTTGGGCACGTTGCCCTTGTCGTTCCCCTTGAGGTAGATGGCGCTCACGTAGCCGATGCCGCCGCTGTTGAGCTTCAGGCGGACCCAGTTGCGGTTGCTGATGCCGTGGTCGTTGACGAGATCTCCTTCGAGCCAGCACTGGGCGTTGTAGCTGTAACCCGCGTTCACATAGCTGACGACGCGCTCTCCCTTGGCCGGTCCCGCGTGCACGTTGCCGTGCGCCCACGCCGTGACGGCCGTGTCGGCGAGTGCGGGGGACGCTCCGAGGAGCGTGGCGGACAGGAGTGCGGCGCTCGCGCCGCCGAGAGCGAGTGCGCGACGGGTCGTAGCTCGTGCCATGTGGTGTGTCTCCCGTTGGTCGTGTGAGGCGTCGGTCTGTGATGTCGACTTACTGATGTGTCCCCTTCCGCGGTGAGGACGTGATCCACTCTCGGGGACCGCCCGGCCCTGCTCAATCGCCGTCCGGAGGGAGTGCGCGGACCTGTGTTCCCGGCGCGCGCGTCCGCAATGCGGATGCGCCGGTGGCCTCCCGGTCGGATATCGGCCGGTGATCGCGCGGCCGAGGGTGGCCGGCCGTGCGGCTCCCGTCGGACCACCGGCGACCGATCGTTACGAGCGCACGCGATCGATACGATGAGCGGCCAGGGACCGGAGTTGACCGGGGAGGGGCCGGCATCATGCGCCTGCACGTCGACCGCCGCCATGCGCGGGTGCTCGAACTGCTCCGCGAGCGCGGCACGATCCGCGTCGCCGACCTCGCGGGGGAACTCGGCGTCTCCGCGGTCACGCTGCGCCGTGACGTCGAGACGCTCGCGGCCCGCGGTCTCCTGCTGCGCCTGCACGGCGCCGTCGTCTGGCCGGGCGACACCGCCGCCGCACCGGACCGCGCGGACCTCACGGCGGGCCCCGCCCCCGCCCACCCGCACCTCGTCGTCGGCATGGTGGTCCCCACGACCGAGTACTACTACGCGGACGTCGTGCGCGGCGCCCGCGAGGCCGTCGAGGCGCACGGCGCCCGGCTCGTCGTCGCGCTGACCCGTTACCTGCCCGGTGAGGACTCCGTCCAGGTCGACCGGCTGCTCGCGGCCGGAGTCGACGGGCTGCTCCTCACCCCCAGCTGGCGGACGGGCGTGCCCGACCCCGGCGAGGGACTGCGCATCACGCAACGGCCCGTGCCGATCGTGCTGGTGGAGCGCTCGGCCCCGCACGGCCATCCCGCCGCCGGCCTCGACCGGGTCCGCTCCGACCACGCCCACGGCGCCGCGGTGGCCGTGCGGCACCTGGCCTCCCTCGGCCACCGCAGCGTCGCGCTCGCCGCGCAGGACTCACCGACCAGCACCGGGCTGCGGCGCGGACATCGGGCCGCGGTGGACGCGCTCGGCCTGCGCCCCGCACCCGAACCGGTCCGGCACCCCGCGCCCGACAGCGAGGCCGACCGGTTCGAGCGGTCCTTCCACCATCTGCGCGAGGCGGTCGAGGACCACGGGGTCACGGCCGCGATCCTGCACAGTGACGCCGACGCGCTCGTGCTCGTGCCCCGGCTGCGGGCCCACGGCATCCGCGTCCCCGAGGACCTCGCCGTCATCACGTACGACGACGAGGTCGCGGCCCTGGCCGATCTGCCCCTGACGGCGGTCGCCCCCGCCAAGCGCACCGTGGGGCGCCGCGCGGCGGAGCTCCTCCTGTCCCGGCTCACCCGTGCCCCGGGCGCCCCGGCGGAACCGGCCCAGCACCTGGACGTCCTCCCGGAGCTGCGGATCCGGGACTCGTGCGGCGCCGCGGCCGGTGCGCGATGAGCCGGGCCGATTCCTGGCCGGCCGACGTCGACTCGCCCTCGTGGGAGGCGCGCGTGCGTGCGGGACGCGCGCTCGCGCCCCGCGCCGACCTGCCCGAGGCCGCGCGGGCGCTGACCCTTCTGCTGGGCGACGCGGCGGACACGGCCGTCGTCCGGGGCACGGCCGCGGCGCTGATCCGCGCGGGCACCCCCGACGCCGTCCGGCTGGTC
>NZ_WWIA01000442.1 GCF_009870065.1 Streptomyces sp. SID5785
GCGTGGCCCCGGGGTCGTCGGTCGCGGGCGGCGGCTGCTCCCACTGCCGTTCGAGCGCCTGCACCTGCCGCTCGGCGCCGGCCCGGGCCTGCCGGTTGGTCCACCACAGCTGGTGCGCGACGAGGAGCAGCAGCACGAGGCCGAGCGTCACGGCGCCCTCGGCCGCCGTCCACAGGGCGCGGCGCACCCGCGACCGGCGCCGCGGCGCCCCCTGGGCGACGACGCGGGGCCGGTCGGGCCGCTCGGCGGACTGCGTCAGCACGCGCGCAGAGTAGACGCCGCGGCCCCAAGTCACCAGGCCCGGACGGCGTCCCGCGCACACCCCGCCCGCCCCCACGGCAGTACGGTGTCCGCATGCGCCCCGACACGCCTGCCACGCCCGCCGAGAACGACCACGCCGATCACGTCGCGGAAGCCGAGCGCCTGGAACGCACCGCGTCCCTCTACCCCGAGGACGCCGAACCCCTGCTGCTGCAGGCCGCGGCCCATTACGAGCTCGCCGGGTCCCGCGAGCGCGCGACCACCCTGTACGACGGCCTGCTCTCCTCCGACGGCCTGCACAACGGCTCCCTGGTCCGCGCCCTGAAGGCGGCGAACCTGTGGGAGTACGGTCACGAGGCCGAGGCCCGCGCCATCATCACCGGCCTGCGGGCCACGGCCCCGCGCGACCCGGCGCCGTGGGTGATCATCGCGGAGTCCCTGGAGTCGCACGACGAGCTGGAGCAGGCCCACGAGACGTTCACCGAGGGCCTCGAGCGGCTGGTCCCGGAGGCCGAGCGGGAGTCCGGCGACATCCCGTACGTGCAGCACCCGCTGGTCCTCGGCCGGCACCGGGTGCGCAGGATGCTCGGCGCCGAGCACGACGCGTGGGACGCCCTCGCGGACCGCGTGAACCGCGCCTCCGTCTCCCTCGACGAGCTCCACGACCCCAAGCGCCTGTGGGCCCTCGGCTCGGACAACCCCGCCGACCTCCAGGCCGAGATCACCCGCCTGCGCGCCGAGTTGGGCTCGTACCGCGAGGCGCTGTCCCGCCCGTTCCCGGTCGCGGTCCTGCACTGGCCCTCGGCCGAGTACGCCGAACTCCTCGCCGCGTACCCGTCGCTCTCCGCCGAGTACCCGTCCTACGAGGCGCACCTCGCCTCGATACAGGACGCCCTGCGGGAGCTGTCCTCGTCCGGCACCCAGAACCTCGGCATCGTCACCGGCACGGTCCCCTCCTACGAGGCCTTCGCCGCCTCGGAGGCCTCCTCCCCCGGCGACGCCTCCCTGCTCCCCCAGTACGCCACCACCCTGGCCGCCCGCGGCCGCGCCGTGTTCTGGCCGCCGGAGGCGGGCGCGGCGTGCTGGTGCGGGTCGGGCAGCGCGTACGGGCAGTGCCACGGGGCGGACACCGCGGGGGCCTGAACCCCTGCCGCCCGGGCGACCGTCGCCCGGGTGTCCTCGACCCCGCTCCGTGCGCTCCGTGCCCCGTCTCACCCGCCGAGCCCCGCGAACGCCTCGCTCGTCCGCGCCTGGAGCTCGGCGTGCGGGACGTCCCGCAGGTGCTGGGTCAGGCCCCAGCGGTGGCCGAACGGGTCGAGCACCTGGCCCTCGCGTTCGCCCCAGTAGGTGTCGGCCAGTGGTCGCAGCACCGTGGCCCCGGCGTCCACCGCCCGCTGCCACGCCGCGTCGACGTCGTCGGTGTGCAGATACACGGCTCCGTACGTGCCGCCGAAGTGCTCGGGCCCGTACGACTCCAGCTCGGGGAACTCGTCGGCCAGCATCAGCGTGAGGTCGCCGATGCGGATCCGGACGTGGATCAGCCGGCCGCCCGGCACCTCGAGCCGGACGAGTTCCTCGGCGCCGAACGCCGTCCGGTACCAGCGCGACGCCTCGTCGGTGCCGCGGGCGGTGAGGTGCAGGGTGTGGGACGTGAAGGGCATGACGGTCCTCTCGGAGAGGGGCGATGTGCCGGGAAGCGGAGGGGGAGGTGAGGGGTCTACCGGTCCGGGGCGACGGCCCAGGGGCGCAGCTTGTCGGGGTTGCGGACGGCCCAGATCCGGCGGATGCGGCCGGTGTCGTCGATGTCGAACGCGTAGACACTGAGGATCTCGGAGCCGTCCAGGGCGACCAGTCCCGGCTGGCCGTTGACCGTGCGTTCGCGCAGGTCGAGCACTCCGGCGCGGGTCGCGAGCCGCACCAGGAACCCGGCGACCTGCGCCCGCCCCCGGACCGGCACCGGCGAGGCCTGGGTACGCCCGCCGCCGTCGGCGACCGCCTCGACCGACCCGTCGAGCAGCCGGGCGAGGGCGCCCACGTCCTTGGCCTGCCAGGCCTGCCGGAACTCCCGCACGACCGCGGCGCGGCGGGGCGCCCCCGCTCCGCGTTCGCGGGCGGCCCCGATCCGGCGCCGCCCCGCGGAGGCCAGCTCGCGGCAGGCGCCCGGGCTGCGGCCGACGATCTCGGCGATCTCACCGAACGGCACCCGGAACACGTCGTGGAGCAGGAAGGCGACCCGCTCGGCCGGTGTCATCGCGTCGAGGACCACCAGGAACGCCATCTCGACGGACTCGTCCAGCGTGATGCGGTCGGCCGGGTCCCCGGCCGCCGATCCGGCCGGCGGCGCGTCCCACTCGGCCCGCACCGGCACCGGCTCGGGGATCCACTCGCCGACGTACTGCTCGCGCCGCACCCGCGCGGAGCGGAGCTGGTCGAGGCAGACGCGGCTCACGACGGTCGTCAGCCAGGCGCCCGGGGCAGCGATGTCGGCGCGCCGCGCCGCGGGGAGTTCGAACCAGCGGGCGTACGCCTCCTGGACGGCGTCCTCGGCCTCGGTCAGGGAGCCGAGAAGGCGGTAGGCGACGTTGGTGAGGGCGCGGCGTTCGGACTCGACCGGGTCGTCGCCCGGTGTCGGTCCGTCGGTGCTGGTCATCGGTCGCGTTCCCTTCGACGTGGCCCGGTCGGGCCGCCGGCTGCTCACCTCTACGACGGGACAGGCCTCCCGGATGTCAGGTCCCGCGCCGCCTGACGTTCCGGGGCGCTGTCCCGTCGGACCAGGGTGTCGGCGATCCGCCGGACACGACGGCGCCGGGGCCCGCTCGCGCGGGGTCCCCGGCCGTACGGCAGGAGTGGGACATGGCACAGGACGTCGCTCAGGACATGATCAGGATCGGTGTCGTCCTCGGGAGCACCCGGCCGGGCCGGGTCGGGGCGCAGGTCGCCGAGTGGGTGCACGGGATCGCGGCGCGACGCGCGGACGCCGCGTTCACCCTGGTCGACCTGGCCGCCTTCCGGCTGCCGCACTTCGACCAGCCGGTGCCGCCCGCCCTGGGCGGCACGGTCGGCCCCGAGGCGCAGGAGTGGGCGCGGACCGTCGGCGGTCTGGACGGGTTCGTCTTCGTGATCCCGGAGTACAACCACCAGCTGCCCGGCGTGATGAAGGACGCCCTCGACTTCGTCTTCGCCGAGTGGAGCGACAAGGCCGCCGGCATTGTCGGGTACGGCGTCGCCGGCGGTACGGGCTCGGCGGCCCAGCTGCGCCAGATGTGCGGGCCGCTCGGCCTGGCGGACGTGCCGCCCCAGGTGGGTCTGCATCTCGCCCTGGACTTCGAGGACTTCAGGGTGTTCACGCCGCGCGAGTCCAGTGCGCGGGCCCTGGACGGACTGCTGGACCGGGTCGTGGAGTGGACCGGGGCGCTCGCGGCGGTGCGGGCGGGCCGTGCTGCGCGCGTGGCCTGACCCCGGTCTCCGGCGGCGCGCCACGGGTCAGTCCGCCGGGGGCGGGACCACCGGCGACGCGGACCCGGGCGGCGAGGACCCCGGCGGCGGGGACCCGGGCGGCGGGGCGGTCTCCCGCAGGCTCCGGCAGGCCGCGCGGGCCCGGGCGGCCTGCGCTCCGTCCGGGTCCGCCCGGGCGATCTCGTCCAGGCACTCGCCCGTGACCATGACGGTCTCGCGCCGGAGCCCGGCCGCGCGGAACGCGGCGACGGCCTCCTCCACCGCCGTGCCCGGCTCGAGCAGCACCGCACGGAACAGCCCGAAGAGCGCCTCCGTGTCGGGATCCGGCTCCCAGTCGTCCGCCGTCCGCGCCGACTCCACGAGCAGCTCCCGCCAGCGCTCCGCGCACGCCGCGTACCCGTGCACCCAGGTGTCGAGCAGGAGTTCCTCGAAGGTCAGCTCCGGGTCGGTTCCGTCCGCCGCGCGGGCCCGCTCGACGTCCTCCCGCGCCCGCTCGAAGGCCCCGGCCTGCCGCAGGTACCGGGCCCGCTCCTGGTACATCCAGCCCGAGGGCTCGATCTCGATCGCGGCGGTCAGGTCGGCGAGCGCCTCCTCGGACCGGCCCTGCTCGTGCCGGACCTGTCCTCGCGACGCGAGGGCCCAGGCGTCGCGGGGGTCGAGCGCGAGGCACGCGTCGAAGTCCTGGGCCGCGTCGTCGAACCGGCCCGCGAGCCGATGGGTCTCGGCGCGCAGGGAGCGCGGCCAGGTGTAGGTGGAGTCGAGGGCCAGCGCGGCCGTGCAGTCCGCGACGGCCTCGTCGTAGCGGCCGGCCCGTTGGTGGGCGGAGCCCCGCATGGCCAGCGCCCACGTGTACGCGGGGTCGAGGTCGAGCGCGGCGGTGAGGTCCCGCACCGCGTCGTCCAGGCGGCCGGCCAGCCGGTGGGTGAAGCCGCGCGCGGCCAGCACCTCGGCGTCGTCGGGCGCGAGCGCGTGGGCGGCGTCGAAGTCGGCCACGGCCTCGTCGTAGCGGTCGGCCTGGCGGTGTGCGCGGCCGCGCTCCTCCAGCGCCCACGCGTACGCGGGATACAGGGCGAGGGCCGCGGTCAGATCGGCGACGGCCTCGTCGTAACGGCCGAAGAGCCGGTGGGTGACGCCGCGCATCGCGAACGCCCACACGTACCGGGGGTCGACGGCGAGCACGGCGGTGAAGTCGGCGATCGCCGCGTCGTCGTGGCCCGCCAGCTGGTGCGCGGCGCCGCGCTCGGCGAGCGCCCACACGAACGCGGGGTCGATCGCCAGCGCGGCCGTGCAGTCCGCGATCGCGTCCTCGTAGCGGAGGGCGGCCCGGTGGGTGGCCCCCCGCTCGGCGAGGCCCCAGGCGTACGCGGGGTCGAGGGTGATCGCCTCGTCCAGGTCACGCAGGGACGCGTCGAGGCGTCCGGCCTGCCGGTGTGCCTCGCCGCGCGACCCGAGGAACGCGGCGTCGCCCGGGTCGCGTTCCAGCGCGGCCGTCATGTCGGCGACGGTCTCCTCGTACCGCTCGGCGTCGCGGTGGGCCCAGCCCCGGGACGCGTACATCCATGCGTCGTCGGGGTCCAGGGCGATCGCCGCGGTGAGGTCGGCGACGGCCTTGTCGTGGCGGCCCGCGCCGCGGTGCGCCCAGCCCCGGGAGGCGAGCACCCACGGGTCGTCGGGGGTCAGATCGAGCGCCGCGGTGAAGTCGGCGACGGCCTCGTCG
>NZ_WWIA01000443.1 GCF_009870065.1 Streptomyces sp. SID5785
TGGGCCGAGGAACTCACCGCGCTGTTCGGCCCCGGCGTGCGCGAGGAGGTCCTCGCCGCGGCCGCGGCGGCGGGCCGCACCGACGCGGTGGAGGCGCTCGACCCGGACGCCGCCCGGCCCTCGGTGGAGCTGCTGCGCACGGTGCTGCGCCACGCGGGCGGACTGCCCGAGTCCCGGCTGGCCGCACTGCGCCCCCTGGTGCGCCGGCTCGTCGACGAGTTGACCCGCGCCCTGGCCACCCGGCTGCGGCCCGCGCTCGTGGGAGCCGCCACGGCCCGCCCCACGCGGCGCCCCGGCGGCAGCCTCGACCTCGCCCGCACGCTGCGCGCGAACCTGGCGACGGCCCGCAGAGCGCCGGACGGCCGGATCGTCGTGGTGCCCGAACACCCCGTGTTCCACGGGCGGTCGCGCCGCTCCGCGGACTGGCGGCTGATCATCGTCACGGACGTCTCCGGCTCGATGGAGGCGTCCACGGTCTGGGCGGCGCTCACTGCGTCCGTCCTCGCCGGGGTGCCCGCGCTGTCCACGCACTTCCTCGCGTTCTCGACCGAGGTCATCGACCTCACCGAGCACGTGAGCGACCCGCTGGCCCTGCTCCTCGAGACCCGGGTCGGCGGCGGTACGCACATCGCGGCCGGGCTGCGGCACGCGCGCCGCCTGGTGACGGCACCGTCCCGCACGCTCGTCGTCGTGATCAGCGACTTCGAGGAGGGCTACCCGGTCGGCGGCCTGCTCGGCGAGGTGCGGGAGCTGGTCGGCGCCGGCTGCCACGTGCTCGGGTGCGCGAGCCTCGACGACGCGGGCCGGCCGCGCTACTCGCCGGGCACGGCGGGGCAGCTCGTCGCGGCCGGCATGCCCGTCGCCGCGCTCAGCCCGCTGGAACTCGCCCGCTGGGTGGGGGAGAGGATCCGATGACCACGCCCGCACTTCCGCCGGTACTCCCCGGCGTCACCGCCGAGATCGTCGAGGCGCTCACGCCCCGGCTCCGCAAGCGGCTCGACGCCGCCGCGGCCAAGCTCGCGGACCGCCCGCACACGGTGGACGCCACGACCGGCGTGCACCGGATCGCCGTGGACGAGGAGACGGGCGTCGAACTGCACGCCCCCGGCGGCCTCGTGACCGCGCCGGAAGCGGTCCGCTGCGACTGCCTCCTGGCCCCCGCCTGCGTGCACCGCGCGGCGGCGGTGACGCTGGCACCGGTGGGGGAGGGCTCGGTCGCCGGTGCCGATGCCGGTCCCGGTGCTGAGGTCGGGGCCTCCTCGCCGACCGTGCCCGCGGTGGACCCGACGGGCCTGACGGACCCGACGGACCCGACGGACCCGGACGGGCCCGTCCCCATCGCCCCGGCCACCCCGGCGTCCGCCCCCACCGTGCCGGACGGGGCCACCGCTCCCGGCACCGAGGAGCCCGGGGCCGAGGAGCCCGGGGCCGAGGTGTCCGCCGCCGAGGTGTCCGCCGCCCGCGCCCTGTGGACCGCGGCGGCCCGCGTGCTCGACGCCGGGGTGGACGGCGCGGGCGCGGTCGCACAGGCCGGACTGCTGCGCGCCGCGCACGTCGCCAAGGTCGCCGGGCTGCACCGCCCCGCGGCCGCCGCGATCCGCGTGGTGAACGGCGTCCGGGCCGCCCGCGCCGCCGATCCGGCGTACCGGACGGCCGAACTGGCCGAGGTGCTCACCGAGTTGCTCGGTACCGCGCACGCGCTCGGCCGCCCCGGCACGGACCCGGACGCCGCCGCGGCCCTGCGCGGCACCGCCCGTCGCGCCTACGCGCACGCGGGATCGCTGCGCCTGTACGGGCTGTTCACCGAGCCGGTGCTGACCGCCGCCGGGCACGCGGGCTGCGTCACCTGGACCGCCGACGCCGACGGCACGCTCTACCAGGTACCGGACATCGCCCCCGGCGGGGCCGAGCGTGCCCGGTCCGCCGCCCGGCGCACGGTCCGGCTGGGCGACACGGCCCTCACCCACGGCGAGCTGTCCACGGCAGGACTCGTCGTCTCCGGTGCCACCGTCGCCGCGGACGGGCGCCTCGGCGCGGGCCGGTCCGTCCAGGCGGTCCGGGCGCAGGGCGCCGACTGGACCGAGGCCCCGCTGGACGCCCTGTGGTCCGTCCCCCTGGCGGAGCAGGTCGCGCGCGCCCGCAGCACGTCGCACGGCACACCGCACGGACTGCTGTTCCTGGACGCGACGCTCGCCGGGGTGGCCAGGGAGCGGGACGGCGACCGCCTGCTCGCCGAGTGCCAGGGCGTCCTCGTCCGGCTCTCCGTGGCGCACGACGACCCGGCGCTCGCCCATCGGGAGAACCTGGCGCTGCTCGGTGCGGCTCCCGGCGCCCGGGTCCGCCTCGTCGCGCGGCTGGTCCCGGCGGCGCAGGCCCGCGCCGTGCCGCTGGCGGTGCGGCTGCCCTCCGGAGCGCGGCACGACCTGGGCCTGGACCGGCTGACCCGCGCCGACCTCCCGTCGGCCGCCGCGTCCGGCCCCGACGCCCCCGTCGCCCCCGTCGCCCCGGTCACGGCGGTGCC
>NZ_WWIA01000444.1 GCF_009870065.1 Streptomyces sp. SID5785
GCTGCGGCGGGGGCCGGCTCGGCGGCCGGCGCGGGGGCGGCGGGCTCCTCGCCCGCCACGTCCACGGAGATGATCACCTGGCCGACGTCCACCGTCGTGCCCTCGGGGAACAGGAGCTCCCTGACGACGCCGTCGAACGGGATCGGCAGCTCCACGGCCGCCTTCGCCGTCTCCACCTCGCACACGACCTGGCCGTCGGTGACGGTGTCGCCCGGCTGCACGTACCACTTGAGGATCTCGGCCTCGGTCAGACCTTCGCCCACGTCGGGCATCTTGAACTCACGAGCCATCTCTCAGCCCTCCTCAGTACGCCAGCGAGCGGTCGACGGCGTCGAGCACCCGGTCGAGACCCGGCAGGTACTCCTCCTCGAGGCGCGCCGGCGGATACGGCGCGTGGTACCCGCCGACCCGCAGCACGGGCGCCTCCAGGTGGTAGAAACAGCGCTCGCTGATACGGGCCGCGAGCTCCGCGCCGGCCCCGAGGAAGACGGGCGCCTCGTGCACGACGACGAGGTGCCGGGTCTTCTCCACTGACCGCTGCACGGCGTCGAAGTCGATCGGGGAGATCGAGCGCAGGTCGACGACCTCGAGGGACTTGCCCTCCTCCTGCGCGGCCGCGGCGGCCTCCAGGCAGACCTTGACCATCGGCCCGTACGCGACGAGCGTCAGGTCGCTGCCCTCGCGGGCGACGACGGCCTTGTGGAGGTCGCCGGGGACGGCCTCGGTGTCTAGGTCGCCCTTGTCCCAGTAGCGCCGCTTGGGCTCGAAGAAGATCACCGGGTCGTCGCTCTGGATGGCCTGCTGGAGCATCCAGTACGCGTCCGACGCGTTCGACGGCGAGACCACCTTCAGGCCCGCCACGTGCGCGAACAGCGTCTCGGGCGACTCGCTGTGGTGCTCGACGGCGCCGATGCCGCCGCCGTACGGGATACGGATGACGACCGGCACCTTGACCTTGCCGAGCGCCCGCGCGTGCATCTTCGCGAGCTGCGTGACGATCTGGTCGTACGCGGGGAAGACGAAGCCGTCGAACTGGATCTCCACCACCGGGCGGTACCCGCGCAGCGCGAGGCCGATCGCGGTGCCGACGATGCCGGACTCGGCGAGCGGGGTGTCGATGACCCGGTCCTCACCGAAGTCCTTCTGGAGGCCGTCGGTGACCCGGAAGACGCCGCCGAGCTTGCCGACGTCCTCGCCCATGACGAGGACCTTGGGGTCGTGGTCGAGCGCCGCGCGGAGCGACTCGTTGATCGCCTTGGCGATCGGAAGCTTCTGTACCGCCATGATCAGGCACCTTCCTCCGCGAACGACGCCTGGTAGGCGGCGAACTGCGCGCGCTCCTCGTCGACGAGCGCGTGCCCGTCCGCGTACACGTTCTCGAAGATCGCCATGTGGTCCGGGTCCGGCATGGCCCGCACCGCATCGCGCACTCGCTTGCCCAACGTCTCGGCCTCGGCGTCGAGTTCCGCGAAGAATCCCTCGTCCGTGTCCGTCCTCGCCTCGAGGTAGCTGCGCAGGCGCAGGATCGGATCCTTGGCCTCCCACGCGGCGCGCTCCTCGTCGGCCCGGTACTTCGTCGGGTCGTCGGAGGTGGTGTGCGCGCCCATGCGGTAGGTGAACGCCTCGACGAGCGTCGGGCCCTCGCCGTTGCGCGCCCGCTCCAGGGCCCAGCGGGTCACGGCCAGGACCGCGAGGACGTCGTTGCCGTCGACGCGGACGCCGGGGAAGCCGAAGCCCTGCGCGCGCTGGTAGAGCGGGACGCGGGTCTGCTTCTCGGTGGGCTCGGAGATGGCCCACTGGTTGTTCTGGCAGAAGAACACGACCGGAGCGTTGTACACCGCGGAGAACGTGAAGGCCTCCGCCACGTCGCCCTGGCTGGAGGCGCCGTCGCCGAAGTAGGCGACGACGGCCGAGTCGGCGCCGTCCTTGGCCACGCCCATCGCGTAGCCGGTGGCGTGCAGCACCTGGGAGCCGATGACGATCGTGTACAGCTGGAAGTTGTTGCCGTTCGGGTCCCAGCCGCCGTTGTTCACGCCGCGGAACATGCCGAGCAGCTTGGTCGGGTCGACGCCGCGGCACCAGGCGACGCCGTGCTCGCGGTAGGTCGGGAAGACGTAGTCGTCGTCGCGCGTCGCGCGGCCGGAGCCGACCTGGGCGGCCTCCTGGCCGAGCAGCGAGGGCCACAGGCCCAGCTCGCCCTGGCGCTGCAGGGTGACGGCCTCGGCGTCGAAGCGGCGGGCCATCACCATGTCGCGGTACAGGTCGCGCAGGGCGTCGTCGGTGATGTCCGTGACGTACTTGTCGTACGCCGCGTTCTTGACGCGCTTGCCCTCGGGCGTCATGAGCTGGACCAGCTCGGGCTTCTTCTTCGCGGCGGCCCGCTTGCGCGGGGGCTGTGCCTTCTGCGCGGCGCCAGTGCTGTCAGCACTGTCTACGGTCACGTGTGCTCCTCCGTCGGTCCGGCCCCCGGGATTGCCGGATGGCCAGTCGGCTCGGCTCGCCTGATCCGTCCACGCACGGGGTGGGTGCGCTGAGCCGGTTCAGGCGGACTGGAAAGAACGAACTGAGACGATCAAGGTCCTGCACGCTCCGGCGAAACACCCTTCACCCAGCACGTTACCCAGTGGGTCGCACATCTGCGAAACCCCATCTGACCTGCGTTTTTGCTTGGATTTCCAAGTAATTCGATGCTCGGAGATCCTAGTAGTCGCGCAGGGGACGAAGCGTCGCAGGTCACAGCCGTGCGGCTGGTCACTGGTCACAGCCTGGCAGGGGGCCGGAACACCGGCACGTTATCCCGGTCACCCGGGGCGCGGGAAGAGTTCGTGTGTGAGACTGGCACCGTGCACCAAGACGGAAAAATTCGCGTATTTCTCCTCGACGACCACGAAGTGGTGCGCCGCGGAGTCCACGAGATGCTCTCGGTGGAGGACGACATCGAGGTCGTCGGCGAGGCCGGGACGGCCGCCGACGCGCTGGTCAGGATCCCCGCCACCCGGCCCGACGTCGCGGTGCTCGACGTCCGGCTGCCGGACGGCAGCGGCGTCGAGGTGTGCCGCGAGATCCGTTCCCAGGACGACTCGGTCAAGTGCCTGATGCTGACCTCGTACGCGGACGACGAGGCCCTCTTCGACGCGATCATGGCCGGCGCCTCGGGCTACGTGCTGAAGGCGATCCGGGGCACCGAGCTCCTGACGGCCGTGCGGGACGTCGCCGCCGGCAAGTCGCTGCTCGACCCCGTGGCCACCGCCCGGGTCCTGGAGCGGCTGCGCGACGGCGGCCGCGCCAAGGCCGACGACCGGCTCGCGGGCCTGACCGACCAGGAGCGCCGCATCCTCGACCTGATCGGCGAGGGCATGACCAACAGGGCGATCGGCGAGCAGCTGCACCTGGCCGAGAAGACGATCAAGAACTACGTGTCCAGCCTGCTCTCGAAGCTCGGCATGGAGCGCCGCTCGCAGGCCGCCGCCTTCGTCGCCCGGATGCAGGCCGAGAAGCACTGAGCCCCGCACCGCCTCGGCGGTCCCCCGCGCCGCTGCGCGGGAAACCGGGACTTAGGTCCCGAGGCCCGGGGGGCGGGCTCCTCTTCTGCCGCGGGGGCCTCCCGGCGCACAGTGAAGACATGCCCATCGAACCCCCGACCTCGACGCCGATCCAGCAGGACCACGAGCGCGGCTTCGACCTGCTCGCACGGGTGCGGTACGGCCGCGTCGCCACGAGCATGCGCGCGCTGCCCTTCCTGGCCGCCGCCCGGCACGTCGTCTCGGACGGCCGGCTGCTGCTGCGGATGCACCGCGGCTACGGGTACCACCAGGCCTGTGTCGGCAGTGTCGTCGCCTACGGCGCCGACAACCTGGGCGTCGAGCGCCCGGACGAGCCCGGCCAGTGGTCCGTGCAGTGCGTCGGCACCTGCGAGCAGATCGAGCCGACCCCGGCCGAGCTGGAGCTGTTCGGCCCCACCCCGCTCTTCGCGGACGGCGACCTCTTCGACCCGGTCTACCTGCGCGTCGACCCGCAGTTCCTCACCGTGCACGAGCTCGAGGGCGGCTCGGCGGCGCAGCGCCCCGCCTGACGCGACGCTCTCACCGCCCGACGCGACGCTCTCGCCCCCCGGCGCTGCCTCCCGGCGCAGGCCGGCTCAGGCGCCGCCGCCCTCGCCGCCCTCCACGGTCCCGCCGGGCTGCCCCGTGCCGCCCTCGCTGCCGCCCGTGCCGTCCGGCGGCGTCACCGGGTCGCTCGGCTCGTCGGTCGGGCCGTCCGTCGGATCGCCGGTCGGATCGTCCGTCGGGTCGTCCGTCGGCTGATCGGTCGGCTCGTCCGTCGGCTCGTCGGTCGGCGTCGTCGGCTGCTGCGTCGGCTCCTGGGTCGGCGTGTAGTCGGGCTGCCCGCCCGTGTCGCCGCCCGGCTCCTGCGTCTCGCCGCCGGTGTCCGTCTCGTCCGTCGCGTCGTCGCTGGGCTCCTTCGACTCCTCCGACCGGGAGACCGACGGCGACTGCTTGTCCTTCTGCTTGTTGCCGTTGTCGTTGCCCGCGTTGAGCGCGAAGGCCACGCCGACGGCCACCGCGATCACGGCCAGCACGGCGATGATCCACATCTTGCCGCGGCCACCGCCCCCGCCGTGCCCGCCGCCGTCGAAGCCGCCGTCGTCGCCGCCCGGCGGGCGCAGCATCGGCTGCGCGGCCGTGCCGGCGTCGCCCGGGTGCGGCAGCGCGGTGGTGCCCGCCATGCCCATCGCCGGGGTGTTGCCGCCCTCGTGCATGTCGACGGGGCCGGTGTTCCAGGTGCCGGTGTGGCCGCCCTGCTCGTAGAGCATCTGCAGGCCGTACTGGACGAGCCCGCGCATCTCCTCCGCCGTCTGGAACCGGTCGTCCGGGTCCTTGGCCAGGGAGCGCATGACGAGGCCGTCCAGCTCCGGCGGCGCCGCGTCGGAGGACTCCGAGGGCGGCACCGGGATGTCCTGGACGTGCTGGTAGACGACCGAGAGCGGGGTCTCGCCGGTGAACGGCGGCCGCAGCGCGAGCAGCTCGTAGAGGAGGCAGCCGGTCGCGTACAGGTCGGAGCGGTGGTCGACGGCCTTGCCGAGGGCCTGCTCCGGGGACAGGTACTGGGGCGTGCCCATGACCATGCCGGTCTGCGTCATGGTCGACTGCGCGCCGTGCAGGGCGCGTGCGATGCCGAAGTCCATGACCTTGACGGCGCCCGTGTTCGTGATGATCACGTTGGCGGGCTTGATGTCACGGTGCACGATGCCGTGCTGGTGCGAGTACGCGAGCGCCTCGAGCACCCCGGAGACGATGATGAGGGCCTGCTCGGGGCCCGGCGCCTCCGCGTTGATGAGCAGGTCGCGGATGGTGCGGCCCTCGACGAGCTCCATGACGATGTACGGCACGGTGTTGCCCGCGACGAAGTCCTCGCCGGAGTCGTAGACCGCGACGACCGCGTGGTGGTTCAGCCCGGCGACCGACTGGGCCTCGCGCGTGAAGCGGGCCTTGGAGACGGGGTCCTCGGCGAGGTCGGCCCGGAGCAGCTTGACGGCGACGGTGCGCCCGAGGCGTACGTCCTCGGCGGCGAACACCTCGGCCATGCCGCCCCGGCCGAGTCTGCGGGTCAGCCGGTACCGGCCGTCCCCGACCAGCCCGCCGTTCCCGAAGGCGTCCGGCGCATCTGACATACCGCCGCCAGTCGCCTCGGGGTCGGACGGGCCCTGAGCGCGCTGCTGCTGTGCCATCAGTCCTCGCCGTCGTTTCTGTCCGTGCTCTTGCTGTCTGGTGCCGCGTGGGTGCCGCCGGATCCGCGCGTTCGGAGTACGCGCGGTTGTGAACACGGGCTCTGTCGGGCCACGCTACAGGCTTCGGTGGTGGCGCCGTCCCGAGATGGACCGGACATCAAACCCGTTGCCGTGCACGTCCTGCAAATCGTGCGCGCAATTTCTGTGGCGGATCGATGTCCGTTCCATGAGCGTTCGGGAAGCGGCGCGCGTCCTGTCCCCTGTAACGCTTCCGCGACGCTTCTTGCCCGTACGGTCACGGAACGGGCACCGAGCTTGACGTGTCACTGCCCTACGGCAGACTTGGCCGGGAATAGCTGATTCGATCACCGGGCCGCACCGACGTCGGGGCGCCTATGGGGGACGTGGAGACATGACCGAGGGCAGCGCCGGCGGCGCGCAGAGCGGACGGTACGCGGGCAGTTCCGTGGCCGGTGGGCGGTACCAGCTGCGCGACCTGCTCGGCCAGGGCGGCATGGCCTCCGTGCACCTCGCGCACGACACCCGGCTCGACCGCGCCGTGGCCATCAAGACTTTGCACACGGAACTCGGCCGCGAGGACGCGTTCCGTCAGCGCTTCCAGCGCGAGGCCCAGTCGGTGGCCAAGCTCACGCACACGAACATCGTGTCGGTCTTCGACTCGGGCGAGGACGAGCTCGACGGGACCATCACGCCGTACATCGTCATGGAGTACGTCGAGGGCCGGCCGCTGGGCTCGGTGCTCGACGAGGACGTCAGCCGCTACGGCGCGATGCCCGCCGACAAGGCCCTGAAGATCACCGCCGACGTGCTCGCCGCGCTGGAGATCAGTCACGAGATGGGCCTGGTCCACCGCGACATCAAGCCGGGCAACGTGATGATGACGAAGCGCAACGTCGTCAAGGTCATGGACTTCGGCATCGCCCGCGCCATGCAGTCCGGCGTGACGTCGATGACGCAGACAGGCATGGTCGTGGGCACGCCCCAGTACCTGTCGCCCGAGCAGGCGCTCGGCCGCGGCGTGGACGCCCGCTCCGACCTGTACTCGGTCGGCATCATGCTGTTCCAACTGGTCACCGGACGGCTGCCGTTCGAGGCGGACTCGCCGCTGGCCATAGCGTATGCGCACGTCCAGGAGGAGCCCGTGGCTCCCTCCTCGATCAACCGCTCGCTCCCGCCGGCCATCGACGCGCTCGTCGCCCGCGCCCTGAAGAAGAACCCGAACGAGCGCTTCCCGAGCGCCGAGGCGATGCGGGACGAGTGCCTGCGCGTCGCCCAGTCGCTGACGCCGGCCGCGCCGAGCATCGTGCCGGGCGTGCAGACGTCGAGCGGTGCGGGGGTCGGCTCGACCGTCTTCCCGCCGATCGACCACACCGGTGCGCCCACGGGCCCGGTCCAGACCCCGTACCAGCCGCAGAACCCTTACGGCACCCCGCCACCCACCCCGGCCCCCCAGGCGGGCTACGGCTACCCCCAGCAGGGCGGCTACCAGACACCGCCGCCGTCGGTCTCGTACGCACCGCAGACACCCGCGCCGTACAGCTCCCAGCCGGTGACGACCACCAGCCCCGCGGGCGGCAATGCCTCGGGCGGCAAGAACAAGATGGTGATCATCGCCTCGATCGTGGTCGCGCTGATCGCCATCGGCGGCCTGATCACGGCCCTGACGCTGAACAAGGACGACGACCCGGAGGCGGGCGGCACGGGTTCACCGTCGGCGTCCGCGGGCGAGGTCGCGGGGCACAAGGGCCCGGACACGACGAAGACGATCGAGACCGACAAGTGCACCGAGCCCGAGACGGGCAGCAACGACGAGAACAAGATCAAGGTCCCGGACTTCTACCTGCGCAACATCGACTCGGTGAAGGCCTGTTTCCGGGCTGCGGGCTGGAACTACGACCTCAAGGAGCAGGACGAGAACACGTACGGCGAGGGCACGGTCATGAACCAGAGCCCGGCCGCCAACACGGAGATCGACCCGACCGACGTGAAGATCCAGCTCATGGTGTCGACGGGCAACCCGCCCGGCGGCGGCAACTGATCTGAGACACGAGAAGGGGGCCCGCGCTCGGTGCGCGGGCCCCCTTCTCATGCGCTGACGTGCGCGAGGTCGGTCACAGGTACGGCCCGCCCGAGCGGCCCAGGGTGTGGGGGTCTTCGCCCTCCTCGCCGCCGGCGCCGGGGGGCAGGGCGCGGCGCATCTGTTCCAGTTGGGCGCGGGCGGCCATCTGCTGGGCGAAGAGCGTCGTCTGGATCCCGTGGAAGAGGCCCTCGAGCCAGCCCACCAACTGGGCCTGCGCGATGCGCAGTTCGGCGTCGGACGGGGTCGCCTCGTCGGTGAAGGGCAGGGAGAGCCGCTCCAGCTCCTCGACGAGCTCCGGCGCGAGGCCGTCCTCCAGCTCCTTGACCGAGCTGTGGTGGATCTCCTTGAGCCGCTGGCGGCTCGCCTCGTCCAGGGGAGCCGCGCGCACTTCCTCCAGCAGCTGCTTGATCATGCTGCCGATGCGCATCACCTTGGCGGGCTGCTCCACCATCTCCGTCACCGGGACCTCGCGGGATTCGTCGTCTCCGCCGCCGCCCAGAGCCATTCCGTCCTGGCCCACGACCAGGATCTGCGGGTTCTCCGGCGACCGTTCGTTCCTCGGCATCTCCATGCCGCCATTGTCGCGCACTGTGGTCTCACTCTCCGGTGGTGCCCCCGCCTGACGGTGATCCACCCCCGTTCGAGTGGCCCGAAATCCGGCGTGCCCGTTTTATTGCCCTATGTGAGGCTTGGAGCAAGCGCCGGAGGGTGACGCCCTCCGGCACGGGGCGCACGGAACGCACGGGGCGCACGG